>JBMOPR010000291.1:0-2713 GCA_049323075.1 Pseudomonadota bacterium | reverse complement strand
GTGCACACCGAGGTGGCGGCGTCGCTGCCCATGCGGCAGGTGCCCTGCGGGTGATACGACACCATGCGCAACGACTGCAGGCCCAGCTCGATCGCCGCCACCTTGGCATCGGCTTCAGCCGGATTTTCCACTACGGCATGCGCCACGGTGGGCAGGTAAACCTTTTTCGCGCCGCTGGCAAAATGCAGTTTCACCGCCGACGCAATCGCCGCTTTCATCGCCGGGTAATCCGCTTCCGCCACCCGGTAATCGATCTTCTTCTTGTCGTCGTCCCACGAGATTTCACCCACGTTGTGATCGTGGATCAGGGTGACGATGCCCGCCAGCTTCTTGAGGTTGGCCATGTAATCCATGAAGTCCTCGCCCAGACCCGGCTGGGTGACGGCAGACAGCTCCACCGCACCGGCACCGCCACCTTCCAGAATGTAGCCACCCTTCGACGGATGCGCCCACTCGTCCACATAAATGCCCAGCATGGCGCCGCGCCAGGGATGAATGTCTTCCTCGTACTGTCCCACCACAAAGGTGGACGGATGGCAGGCGAAATTCTTGCCCACCTGGCCGGACGAATTCGCCAGATTGGAACGCTGCAGCAACAGCGGGGTTTGCACCGCGCCCGCCGCCAGCACCACCAGTTTCGCCTTCACGCTGACATCGGCTTTTTTCACGCCGGTTCTGGGATCGGTCACTTCCGCCACCACGCCGGTGGCCTTGCCGTTTTCCGCCCGGATCTGCGTGACTTTGGTGTCGGCATAGATGCGGGCGCCGTGGGCGGTGGCCCAGGGCAGATAGGTCACCAGCATCGACTGCTTGCGATCGGTAGCGCAGCCGGACAGACAGTGGCCGGTAAGCGCGCATTCCCGGATGTTGCGCTGGAACGGCTTCCAGGAAATGCCGAGTTTTTTCGCGCCTTCGCGCAGCACGGCCGAGTTGCGATTGATTTCGTGTTCGGGATTCACGTGGATGCCGAGGTTGGCTTCCACCCGGGCGAAATACGGCTCCAGTGCGTCCACGGTCAGGTTGGTGAGGCCGTACTGTTTTTGCCAGTCATCCAGGATGTAGTCCGGCGTGCGGAACGCGACGCAACCGTTCACCACGGTGGAGCCGCCGACGCATCTGCCCTGCAGCACCATCAGGTCGCCATCGGCATTGGTCTGGGTGCCCTTGTCTTCATACAGCTGCACGATGGCCTGGCTGAAATCCTCGGTGAATTCGCTGGACGGCACGTAGGGACCGGCTTCCAGCACGATGACGGATTTGCCCGCCCTGGCCAGTTCATAGGCCGCGACTGCGCCGCCCGCGCCAGAGCCGATGACAACGACGTCTGCTTCCAGTGCAAGGCTGCTCTGGGAAATGTCTTTCGCCTGGGTTACTGCCAGGCCGTGGGATGCTGCAATGATGTCTGCCATGTTGTGTGCTCTCCGCCGGGGGTCTGGCCCGGGCCGGTACTGTGAATGCTGTGCTGTAGATGCCGGGTTCGTAAGTCAGGGGGCCGGTTCAGCCCGGCAGCGGCTGGTTGCCACGGGACGGAATGCCCCAGCGCCGCGAGACAGGGCCATCGAACTCCACCATCGGCCAGGTCTGGCTGTCCATCCAGTAACCGGTGTGGGTGAGTTTGGTGACCACGAAACCCAGCGCGCGCCTGGGCATAACGCCGGAATTCACCCAGCCGCCGACATAGGCCAGGGCGTCGGCGTCGGGCAGGTCCACAAAGCGCTTGAAGTGGGTAACCACGGCGGCGTTGTCGAACAGGGCCAGCCCGGTCAGCAGCTGCTTGCGGATGGCGGGGTCCAGCGCGTCCAGCAGGCTGTCAATGTGATTAACGACTGGCACCTGCGCGGGCGGCAGCAAAGTCGTGCCTTCGGTGGGCAACAGGATTTCGATCAGGCGGCTGAACAGGTGGTAGTGCTGGGCTTCCAGATGGACCAGTCCCGCCGGCACCGGCAGGCTGTCACGGGGCGACGGGCGCAGCAGGGCAAAACCGCCGGCGGCCAGGGCACTTACGCCGGCAACGGCCCACAATCCGGTCTTCAGAACAGAGCGGCGCGACAGGGGCGCCAGTGCGGCCGCGACATCGCTGGCCGCCTTGTTTTTGTTTTGGGTCATGGGAAAACGTCCCTCGGCAATCTCGTGGCTGATTGGTCACAATCGGCCCAGTGTACGCAAAACAATCTGTCTGCCAAGCGAAATTTAATCAACTGCTTTAATCCGGACGGGTACCGGACCGGCCCCTGACCCCTAGGCGCTGGCGGTCAGCCCCGGGTCTGGGCCGCCTGCACCACCGCATGCAGGCGATTGTTGAGCCAGCGCATCGCCAGATCGAAGGGCCAGGCCCACTTGCGCTGCATCCAGTAGCCAAAGCGGATATCCGGCGAGGTGAACACCATCCAGCGCCGCGCCGCGATACCGTCCAGAATCGCGCGGGCGGCCTGTTCCGGCGTGACGGCGTGGCGCTGGAAATCCTGGCGCAGCTTGACCGCCTGCGGATGCTGCAGGTCGATGCCGGCGATCTGCACTGTCTGCACCAGGCCGGTGTTCACCGCGCCGGGACACACCAGGCACACATGGATGCCATGCCGGCGCAGATCCTGCCGCAACACTTCCGACACACCGCGCAAACCGAATTTGCTGGCACTGTAGGGCGCATGCATGGGCAGCGGGAACAGCCCGGCCGCCGACGCCACATTCACCAGGCAACCGCCGCGCCCCGCCT
>JBMOPR010000290.1:0-2714 GCA_049323075.1 Pseudomonadota bacterium | reverse complement strand
GGAAACAGCATCAAACGAAAACGATGGTTACGCTCAACATGATCAACCTTCGAATCGGCATGGATATCATAGACTGATCTGGAATCCTGAAAAGAATGGAAGATGGAGTCAGGGAACTTGCTCAAGCGCTGGGTGACAATGTTTTTATACCTGCCAACAAAGATTTCTTCTTCACCCCTGAACAGATACATGCTCAAACGAACAAACGACGCGCCCGAGCTGCTGCGAAACTCAGCGACAACCTCATCCCGCTCCAGGTCCGACACCTGCCAGGTGGCCGGGTACCGGATCATGAAACCATAGCGCTGATCGCTGTGAATATTCAGCAGATCGGCGGCCTGGCTCTCACCGGCGATCATCAGCAGCATGAAAACAGCCGCAACAATCCGGGTCATGAATTACCGTTCCGCGCCCGACAGGAGCAGCAGCCCGGCCAATACAGCCGCCAGTTCACCCGCATCCGGCTGAAAGTAAAAATGGCCACCCTTTACTTCACGCAACATGAATGGATGACGCGAATAGTGACGCCATTCATTCACATCAACGTTGACCAGCAGAGGATCGGCATCACTGCGCACCACCACCAGGGAATAGTCCAGCATGACAGGTGGGCGCGCGCCCATGCCCTCGTAAAGGCGATAATCCGCACGAAGCTTTTCCAGATAGATCGAGGCAAACTCCGCGTCCGCCAGAACGTCTGGCGAAATACCGCCAAATCCCAGTACGTGCTGCACCAGTGCAGGCTCCGGCGCACCGGCCCAGAACTGTTGCAACGGAATGTGCGGCGGCTTGTTGCCGGACACCACCAGCACGTCTGGCGGGGTCAGCTTCTGCTGCTGCCGGAATGTAGCGCAGAGCACCGCCAGATCCGATCCCATGCTGTGGCCGAAAAACATCAGATTCTTCAGACCCAACCGATCGATATCAGCGGAAATGGCCTGTACCGCGGCATCGGCATCCTGGGCAAACGGTTCGGAAAAGCGGTTCTCGCGTCCCGGCAATTGCACCGCCCAGACGTCGATGTCGGGCGGCAACAACAACGCCAGCGATTTGTATGCCGATGCCCCGGCGCCACCGTAAGGAAAACAGACCAGATTGATGCGGACGGATGAATGGCGAGTTAGGCGACTCAGCCATTTGACCGGTGGACTGCCCATGCGTGTTTCAACTCCCTGTTTGATCCATTCCAGCCAGAATACAGCCACACGGTAAGGGGAAGCGGCTCAACGGGTCATCACCCACTGAGATGATGCCGGCTTCACTGCAGACTGCGCATTTCCGCCCTGACACAAGTGCGCTACCCTTTATCCAATTGTTCCCGTTTCGCTCACCCTACCCAGGCCAGGTGTCGTCCATGATGTACCAATGCAACCCTTTTTCACTGCGATCCGTGTTCCGCAGACTGTTGCAGCTATTCCCTCTGCCGGGCGGCGTTATCATCCTCTGCTGCGTTCTGGCCGCGTCCGCACAGGCTGGCGTGGTGGCGGAGGATCAGCTCTTCACCCCACTCGCCCCGTCGTCACCCCGCAACAACGTCCGGCTGTCCGCCGAATCGCTCGATCCGGCCAAACCGATCTGGGTGGCCTATAAGCTGATCGCGGTTTCGGCGTCGGACAACCCCACCGGCAAGATCGTGCTGGACGCCGCACCGGAGGGTGTACCGGTCGATCTCAAGGACCTGAAAGTGGTTTTCCTCGCGGAGAACCTGAAGCAATCAGAATCCGCCGGCACCATCGGCAAACAGCTGGAAGCACAGGTTGGTCAGCGCTCGCCACAGGAACTGACGGAAATACTGGGCCCTGAACTGTACGCCGCCTTTCTGGCGCTGAATGAAAAGCGCGGCACGATTCTGCAGGGCACCAAAGTGAAAACCTACGGGCCAACCGGAACGTCGGATGCCACCCTGCTCGCCTCCATCGACGCCGCCGAAGGCATGCAACCCATGCTGATCAAGGTGACCATGGGACAAGGTGACATGCCACCGGAACTGGCAGCAGCGGCAGAAACACGGTTACCGCTGTCCACGCTGCTGCTGGGTGCGCTGGGCATCGGCATCGCGCTGACCTGGTTCCGCTCGCGG
The DNA here is from genome assembly GCA_049323075.1 of Pseudomonadota bacterium. Lineage (GTDB taxonomy): Bacteria > Pseudomonadota > Gammaproteobacteria > Pseudomonadales > Ketobacteraceae > Ch67. Next base: position 634 of record JBMOPR010000290.1, on the reverse strand, counting down.
CGCTAATGGGTCCCAGGCACCCGGCATTTTTTCAAGACGGCAGGCGCCCACCTTATTCGCGGATTTCCGCCTCGACCAGTTTTGCCAGCAACGTCAATGATTCCTGCCAGCCCAGATAACAGGCCTCGGTGGGAATCATCTCGGGAATCCCCTCCTGCACCACATTCAGTTCGGTGCCTACGGACACGGCTCGCAGCGATATGGTGGTCTGCATGACACCGGGCAGATTGGGATCGTCAAAAATGTCGGTGTAACGCAGCCGTTCGTTGGGCACCAGTTCCAGATATTCACCGCCGAAGGAATGGCTTTGCTGCGTGGTGAAATTGGTGAAGGACATCTTGAACGTGCCACCGACCCTGGCATCCATGTGATGGACCTTGCCGGTGAACCCGTTGGGCGGCAACCATTTGGCCATGGCGTCTGGCGTCAGAAAAGCACGGTAGATGCGTTCCGGCGGAGCGCGCAACACGCGGTGAAAACGGACGGTTCCGGTGGCCATGGCGAGTTTCTCCTATCGCTATCTGAACTGCTGATCTTTGAACAGGTGACGCCCACGATATCAATCAACCTGGGCAGGAACAACCCTGCAAAATGCCAGACTACTTTTGCACAAAACCACCCGCCTGCCACGCCT
>JBMOPR010000289.1:0-2722 GCA_049323075.1 Pseudomonadota bacterium | reverse complement strand
GCCACGGTGACATTCGTCGATAACGATCAGGTCGAAGAATTCCGGCGTGAACTGCTTGTAGATGTTTCTTTCTTCTTCGTTGCCGGTGACGGCCTGATACAGCGACAGGTAGATTTCGTTGCTTTTGTCGATCTGGCGCTTGCTGATTTTGGTCATCGCCGCGCCAAAGGGCTTGAAGTCGTTGGTTTTGGTCTGGTCCACCAGAATGTTGCGGTCGGCCAGGAACAGGATGCGTTTCTTGATACCCGCTTTCCACAGACGCCAGATGATCTGGAAGGCGGTGTAGGTTTTGCCGGTGCCGGTGGCCATGACCAGCAGAATACGCTGCTGGCCCCGCGCCACGGCTTCCACCGTGTTGTTGATGGCGCTGGACTGGTAATAGCGGGGTGCGCGGCCGCTGCCATCGTCGTAATAGGGCATTTCTGCCGTGTGACGGGCCTGTTCCGATTCCAGCCCCTTCCATTGGCAATACCATTGCCAGAGCTGATCGGGGGACGGGAAGGCAGGCAGGGCCAGTTCCTGTTCGGTTTGACCGGACTTGCCCGTTCGGTCATGCATCAGGAAGCCATCGCCGTTGGAGCTGAACACGAAGGGCACGCCAAGTGTGTCGGCATAATCCAGCGCCTGCTGCATGCCGGCGCCCACGCTGTGGCTGTTGTCCTTGGCTTCGATCACCGCCAGGGGAATGTTGGGCTTGTAATAGAGGATGTAATCCGCCCGCTTCTGCTCGCCCCGGGCATGCATCTTGCCCCGCACGATGATGCGGCCCTTGGTAAAGCTGACTTCCTCGCGGATCTGGGTATGAAGGTCCCATCCTGCCGCCGTTATGGCCGGCGTGATGAACTTGGAGCAGATATCGCGCTCCGAAAGTTTCTTCTTGTCCATGGGCTGATGTCAGGTCCTGCTGTGGGCGGGTTGCGTCTTTATAGCATAGCGGCTTGGGTGCCCAACAGCCGCAGCCCTCAATGCCCCGCCACCGCCGCCACTTCCGGCCGGAACCGGAAAATCTGGTACGGCGCATGCTGCCGCACGAAATCGCCGTCTTTCATGATCACCTGATGCAGCGCACTGCAGGTGACATACAGCCAGCCATCCGGACCAAAACTGAATCCATCGGGCCAGCGCAGCTTGTCATCTTTCAAAAGCGTGCGCAGCTGTCCCTGCGGTGTCAGCAGCACGATGGCGGAATTGTCGGCGTCGCTCAGATAGACATTGCCGGCATCGTCAGTGGTAATGCCATCGCTCATGGTTTTGGGAAAATACGGCTGCACGGATTGCGCCAGCGTGGTGGTATCCAGCGCCGGGTCGTCCAGTAATTCACGCCGGATGCGCCACAGTTTGTCGTCGGTCACTGGCGCGAAGTACAGCCACTCGCCGTCACGGCTCAGCGCAATGGAATCCACACCCGGGCGGATCGCGAATATGCCCAGCATCAGCATGCGCCGCCCCTGCACCACCGGAGTGAAATAATCCGCCACCACGGAATCGTGGCCTTCCAGCACGCGGCGCGCGGTTTGTTTTTCCACATCGTAAATCACCAGCGCGGGATTTTTTGCAAAGATACTGGCCTCGGCGATGTAAATCATGTTGCCGTCGGCACGCACCTGGAAATCGTTGAGATGGGAACCGATGCCGGCGATGTCGCTGGTGAAATCATGGCGATGCACCAGCGTGTTGGTGGCCAGATCGAATGCCAGCAGGCGCGGTGCGCCAGTGCCGTGATGGGCGTTGTCCAGTACCCACAGACGATTCTGCCGGTCCACCCGCAGCGACAATACAGACTGGTACTGCACTCCATCCGGCAATTGCGCTGGATACGGCACCGGCTTGCCGTCCACCAGTTCGGCCACATTCACCGGAGGTTTGGCTTCCGGATGAAAACTGAAAAAAATGCGGCCACTGGCAGATACTGCGATATTACCCGGCGGCAGGTCGAGATTGGCCACGACTTCCAGGGTGGAAGCCGGCAGTTCCGGCGCACCGCTGCGATCGGGAAAATGTTCACCACCGCCGTAGCGCAACCCGATGGCAAGCACCAGCGCACCCAGCACGCCGAACAGAATCAGAAAAAAACGGGAAAGGTTTGTGTGCATGCTGCGCTCCGTTAGCTTTTGAAATAGCCGGGTTTGAAATAGCCGGGCCTGGTACACCGGATCGCACGGGACGACGGATCTCAGCCACTGCGTACTTTGAAGGTGAATCCCCGCTTTGAATCTGCCTGGTCCACCATTCCAGAATCAATGCAGCATAAAAGCCGACCATCCACGCTGCAAGCCAGCCCCTGCTGACAAGCGGGCTAATGCTTTTGGACGATGAAGCCGTATCACCACGATTGTTACAGTCGGACCTGTTGTCCCCGTCCACCGACCCCACCCATGAACCTACAACAAAAAAGGTCATCCCTATGCCGCGCACTGCCTTCCGCATATTCCTACTGATATCACTACTGTTTTCCCTGTTTGCCGCCGGTTGCCGGCAGGCCTCGCCACCACCCACCACGCCGGACCCCAGCGCACTGGATGAACCCGGCCCGTTCCAGATGGCAAAATACAACACGTCACTGGCGAATGAACTGGGCCGCTACCCCGCCACCGTGTACTACCCGGCACAAACCACCAGCGACGGACTGGTGCCGGATCACAGCCAGGGCCCCTACCCCGCTGTCACCTTCTCGCCAGGGCTGGCATCCAATAAAAGTTTTAACCGCTGGGTCGGCATTCAT
>JBMOPR010000288.1:0-2729 GCA_049323075.1 Pseudomonadota bacterium | reverse complement strand
CTAACGGAGTAATCAAAGACCATTCAAAATTCAGAATAGACATTGAACGGACAAATTCGAAAGCAAGACGGGAGTTTTTTGTGGAGGAAAGATAAATCGGGGAAAAATGAAGAAGACAAAAAGAATAACGCACCATTTTTAATCACATTTATTGCCATGCGATCAAAATGGTGCGTTTTCAGGCGCAATCAATCCACTGACTGAACAAGGAAAACCTTAGCCCGTCGCGCTGCTCACCCGCGCCGCACTTCGGCCGCGCGCGCTGGCCGGACGGGTGAATTCCAGCACGTCGTCCTCGATCTTGCCGAACCGCAGCATCGCCAGATCCAGTGCGTAGTTCTGGTACAGCTTCCAGGGCGCCCGGGAACCCTGACGCGGCAACCGCGACAGCGCCCGCTGCACATAACCGGATTTCATGTCCAGGAACGGCACCTCGTGCACCGAACCGGGTTTCGCCCGCGGCGTGCACTGGCGCGCCCCTTTGCGGTCCATCAGCTTGAGCAGGCGACACAGGTATTCGCAGGTAATGTCTGCCTTCAGGGTCCAGGACGCATTGGTGTAGCCAAACACCATCGCGAAATTCGGCAGGTCGCGGAACATCACACCCTTGTAATTCATGGTTTGGGACATTTCGAACGGCTTGCCGTCCACCGCCAGCTGGGTGCCGCCCAGCAATTGCAGGTCCAGGCCGGTGGCGGTGATGATGATGTCCGCCTCCAGCGTCTTGCCTGATTTCAGCAGGATGCCGTTTTCAGTGAAGCGCTCGATATGATCCGTCACCACCGACGCCTTGCCCTTGCGGATCACCTTGAACAGATCGCCATTGGGTACCGCGCACAAACGTTCGTCCCACGGATTGTAGTTGGGCGTGAAATGCGCCATGTCCACATTGGGGCCCACCTGACGCTTTACCTGCGACAACAGCAGCCGCTTGATCGTATCGGGCTTGCTGCGCGCCAGCTTGAAAAAGCCCATCTGAAAGCCGACGTTGCGGGTGCGCGCCATGCGGTACACCAGTTTTTCCGGCAGATAGCGGCGCAGCTTGTTGGACAGCTTGTCTTCCAGCGGTACCGACGCCACATAGCTCGGCGACCGCTGCAGCATGGTGACATGGGCCGCCTTGTCGGTCATGGCCGGCACCAGCGTGACCGCCGTGGCACCGCTGCCGATCACCACCACACGCTTGCCGCTGTAATCCAGATCTTCCGGCCAGTGCTGCGGATGAATAATGGTGCCCTTGAACTGCTCGCGACCTTCGAAGTGCGGGGTGAATCCCGCTGCATAGTTGTAATAGCCGGTACAGCCCAGCAGGAAGTTGCAGCGCATCTGCAGGGTATCGCCGCTGTCGGTGCGCAGGATATCCACCGTCCATTGCGCCTGGTCGCTGGACCAGTCCGCCCGAATCACTTTGTGCCCGTAACGGATCTTGCGATCCACCTTGTGCTCCGCGGCCGTCTCGCGAATGTAATCGCGGATAGAAGCACCGTCCGCAATGGCTTTGGGATTGGTCCAGGGTTTGAAGTTGTAGCCCAGGGTGTACATGTCGGAATCGGAGCGGATCCCCGGGTAACGGAACAGATCCCAAGTTCCGCCCATGGCATTGCGGCCTTCCAGGATGGCGAAAGTCTTGTTCGGACAATCCCGGCGCAAATGGCAAGCTGCGCCAATGCCGGACAGACCCGCACCAATGATCAGAACATCAACGTATTCAATGGACATATAGGAAACAACCCTTCTGTTTTAACCCGGCTGGCCTTTGCAATCAGGCCAGGATTTCAGTCGCCATTCAGCTGTCAATTGCAGAGATGGCAGTCATCAGCGCAGCAATTATCCTAGCAATCAGGCTGGCACTGCGGAGGCGCCGCAGCGCCGGCAGCCCCTGTCGCCCGGACAAAGGCAGCCTGATCCAGCGGCCATTGTGCAGATCCGGGGGGCCAGGTAGCCAGTGTGTATTCCGACAAAATAAGGGCAGGCTGTCACGGATTAACACAGTTGACTTAATGCCTGCTGGAACGGCGGTGTACCCACAGGAATGCAATGCGCAGGACAGTTCAACGCTGGAATCTGAGGCAATAAAGGAAACAGGAGATGGAGGCGCGAGCCGGAGTCGAACCGGCCTACAACGGATTTGCAATCCGCGGCATAACCGCTTTGCTATCGCGCCATCGGGGTGAAACAAAAGAAGAGATGAAAAACCTGGAGCGGGAAACGAGACTCGAACTCGCGACCCCGACCTTGGCAAGGTCGTGCTCTACCAACTGAGCTATTCCCGCATTACCAAAAGCTCGCGCTTTGTGGGTTGCCTATTCTACCCACAAAGCCTTTCGAGTCAACCCAAATAAAAGCGTTATGTTCTCAATGGGTTGGCTCGATTTGATCATTCTTTCAGGTCGGGCCAGGCGGCTTTCAGATACAGCAGCATCGACCACAATGTCAGAACCGTGGCCGCGTACAGCAGCAGGTAGGCCAGCCACACCACCCAGTTGCCGACATCCGGCGCGTTGGCGATCAGGCCGGTGATGGCGATCATCTGCACCGTGGTTTTCACCTTGCCGATATAGGACACCGCCACGCTCGCCCGCTTGCCCAGTTCCGCCATCCATTCCCGCAGGGCAGAAATGGTGATCTCGCGGCCGACGATCACCATCGCCGGGATCGTCAGCAGGAAGTTGTTGTGCCCTTCCACCAGCGCCACCAGCGCCACCGCCACCATCAGCTTGTCGGCGACC
>JBMOPR010000287.1:0-2740 GCA_049323075.1 Pseudomonadota bacterium | reverse complement strand
TCCTGCAGCACCCGCAGCAGTTTGGCTTGCAGGTTGATGTCCATCTCGGAAATCTCATCCAGCAGCAGGGTGCCGCCGTTGGCCTGCTCGAACTTGCCCGGGCTGCTCTGATGAGCACCGGTGAACGAGCCCTTCTCATGGCCGAACAGGGTGGCTTCCAGCATGTTTTCCGGAATCGCTGCGCAGTTGATGGCAACGAACGGCTGGTTGGCGCGCGGGGAATTGCGGTGGATGAAACGCGCCAGCACTTCCTTGCCAGTGCCGCTCTCGCCCATGATCATGACACTGGAATCGGTCTGCGCCACTTTCTTGGCAAGCTGGAAAACCCGGCGGGTGTCCATGTCTTCTGCCACCGGCTCCTGATCATCCACCAGCACCGGCTGCACATATTTTTCCACCGCGGCAATCAGCCGCTCGGTAGAGAAAGGCTTTTCGAGAAAATCCACCGCTCCATTGCGAATCGCTTCCACCGCGTTGGAAATACTGCCGTAGGCGGTCATGATCAGCACCGGCACCTGCGGCCATTCACTGGCGATCCGCCGCAGCAACTGGTAGCCGTCAATGCCCGGCATGTTGACGTCGGACATCACCAGATCACAGGGATTTGCGCCCAGAAAATCCAGCGCCGCCTCGCCACTGTCCACTTGCGCCACCCGGTAACCGGCCAGCGCCAGGGTATCGGCAATGACATCCCGCAGGTCGGCATCGTCTTCCACCACCAGTATGTTGGCTTTCTGTTCTTGCATGGCAAATCTCCGTTCGTTCAATTCTGTTGTGCCAGCGGCAGGTTGATGCGTGCGCAGGCGCCTGCTCCAGCGGCATTGTCGATGCTGAAGCGGCCGCCATGGCTGGTCACAATGGCATTCACCACCGCCAGGCCCAGGCCAGTGCCGGTGGACTTGGTGGTAAAAAACGGTTCCAGCACTTTTTGCTGCAGATCCGGCGCAATACCCGGACCGTTATCGGTCAGCGTGATCTCCAGCAGACCATGTGCGTCCAGACGGCAGGACAGCTGCAGCACCGGTTTCACATTCTGGGCCAGACAGGCCTGAATCGCGTTTTCCACCAGATTGCTGAAAGCGCTGGTGAGCAGCTCCTGATTGCAACGGACCCGGCCACTCAGGGCATCCGATTCCACCACGCAGCTGGCATGCTGCTGCTCGCAGATTTCCTCCAGCTGATGTTGCAGGCGGGTCACCAGACCTGTGCTGTCGATGCACTCATCCAGCACCACCCCACCGCGGGAGAAAATCAGCATGTCCTGCACTTGCTGTCCTAACTGCGCCAGCCGCGCCTTGATCTTGCCCGCGTATTTGACACGGCGGTCCTCGCTCAGCTGCGGCGACGCCAGATGATCGGCGTACAGGGTGGCAGCCGACAGCGGCGTGCGAATCTGATGGGCCAGCGACGCTGTCATGCGTCCCATTTCCGACAGCTTGCGATGATGATTCAGGGTTTCCTGCAGACGCCGGGTTTCAGTCTGGTCAGTCAGCACAATGATCTGGCCCGGTTCCTCCTTGAGCGACTGGGTGGCCAGACTCAGCAACCGGCCATTTTTCAGTGCCACTTCATGGCCATCTGTGAAGGTGGGCGCGAAATACTGGCGGATCACGTCGATCCAGCGTTGCCCCGGCAAATCATGGCCCAGCAGGTTTGCAGCAATGGCGTTGGCCTGCGCCACCACGCCCCGACCATCCAGCACAATCACCGCCACCGGCATCACACCCAGGATCACATCGAGCATTTCCGCCAGCTTTTCCCGGGCCTGATGCTCGCGCAGACGCTCCTGATCGGACTGGGCCAATTCATGTTGCAGCTCACCGATCCGGCTTTCCAGCTCGTGATAGGAACGGTTGAGCTGGCTGGCGATTCGTTCGAAGGAACCGGCGGTGGCAAATTTTTTTTCCGCTGCAATGGCGCTCATGGAATGCTCCAACTTTTGACAGTTGCAGGACTCAAGGCAAGCGCTGTGCCAGATTATCAAAACAGCGGGAATTCAAGCGGTTAGCGAGGATATAAAAGAAGTACCGGTGGGAATAGTCAATTGTTTGTCAGGCTTTGCGATTGGCGGAAAGCAGAACCGGGCGTTACGCCCGGCCCAGTTCGTACTTGCGCATTTTCTCCACCAGTGTGGTGCGGCGTATTTTCAGCTTCTCCGCCGCCCGCGCCACCACACCGTTACAATCATCCAGCGCCTGTTTGATCAGATTGAATTCCAGATTGTTCAGGTATTCCTTCAGATCAATGCCGTTCACCGGCAGCAGCGCTGGCGCATCCATGCTGACATAACCGGGGCCACCGTTCGCCGGTGCCACCTCTTCCGGCATTTCCCGCTCTTCGTCCAGATCGTCCACATGCCGGAACCTTTTTGGCAGATCCGACACGCCAATTACACCATACGGATGCGTAATCACCAGTCGCTCCACCAGATTCGCCAGCTCGCGCACGTTGCCTGGCCACTCGTGCCGGCACAGCGCCATGATGGCAGCGGAATTGAAACGGATGGAACCGCGTTTTTCATTTTCGATGCGCGCCACCAGTTCATTCAGCAGCAACGGAATATCTTCGGTGCGCTCACGCAGCGGTGGCATTTCAATGGGGAAAACGTTGATGCGGTAGTACAGGTCCTCGCGGAACTTGCCTTCCTCGATCAGCTTTTCCAGATTCTGGTGCGTGGCGGCAATGACGCGCACATCGGCCTCGATGGTCTTGGTGCCACCTACCCGCTCGAAGGTGCGCT
>JBMOPR010000286.1:0-2746 GCA_049323075.1 Pseudomonadota bacterium | reverse complement strand
TGACGTTCCAGCATCAGCTTGCGCACGGCCTGCGCCATGATCGTGGACGTCGTGCTTTCGGCGAACACCACGTCGATCTGCATCAGCCCTTCGCGATTGAACAGGGTCAGCGCCTTGTCCACCGGGATGAACACGATGTCGTCCAGGTCGATGCCCAGCATATTGCCCTTTTCCTCCATTACCCCCACCACCCGGAAGCGGATGCCGCCGACGCGGACAAACTGGCCCAGTGGATTGCGTGCGCCGAACAGTTCCTCTTTCAGCTTCGACCCCAACACCGCGAAATTGCGGCTGCGGCCGGATTCGTCTTTTGGCAGCGAGCTGCCCATGGCCAGCTTGAACTGCCAGGCGTCGTTGAGGGCGTGGTTGGCGCCGATGATGTCGCTGTTGCGCGAGCGTTCGCCGGCTTCCACGGTGCCTGCACCCTGCACACTGGGCACCACGTAGTCCACATGGGGCAGCCGCGTCAGCGCATCGGCATCCTCCAGAGTGAGTGGCCGGTCGGTACGGAACAGCCCGCCAATGCCCATGGTTTCGGTCTTGCCCGGATTCACCTGGATGATGCGCGTGCCGAACTGGGAAAAATTGTCCATCACGTAGCCGCGAATGCCCTCGCCGATGGACGTCAGCAAGGCGACCGCCGCGATGCCGATGGCAATGCCCAGGGCGGTGAGTGCGCTGCGCAGCGGGCTGCTGGTAATGCTGCGCAGAACGAGATGGATCAGATCGCGCCACAGCATGTCAGTTGCGCCCCTGCAGTGCGTTCACCGGTTCCATGCGCGCGGCCCGGCGCGACGGCCCCCACGCGAACAGCACCGAAGTGACAATGGCAATCACCACCGACATCACCATCGCCCAGGGCGGCGTGTGAAAGCCGATATCCGGAAAGATCACCCGGCCAATGAACAGCGCGGTTTCGCTCAGGATCACACCCAGCAGCGCCCCCAGCACCGCCATCAACGTGGCTTCGGTGAGAAAAATCTGCAGCACATCGCGGTCTGACGCACCGATCGCTTTCAGCAGACCGATTTCTTTCGTGCGCTGGGTCACCGCAATCAGCGTCACATTCATGATCAGAATGCCGGCCACCAGCAGGCTGATGGCGCCGATGCCGCCCACCGCCAGCGTCATGGTGTCGAGGATTTTATTGAACGCGGCGAGAATGGAATCCTGCGTGATCACGGTGACATCCTCATCACCTTCGTGGCGCAGTTTCATGGTGTCGATCACGCGCTGTTTGGTTTTTTTCACCATGTCGGCGTTCTGCACCTCGATCATGACGCGGAACAAACCCTCCTGATTGAACAGCGCCTGGGCGCTGGCCACCGGAATCAGCATCAGATCATTCATGTCCATGCCCAGGGCCTGACCCTTCGCATCCATGATCCCCACCACGCGGAAACGGCGGTCGCCGGCTTTCAGCCACTGGCCCAGGGCGGGGCGCTCACCGAAGATTTCCTGCTTCACCTTCCAGCCGATCACGCACACCGGGCTGGCTACATCGCTGGGCGCTTCCGGCAACGCCGTGCCCTGGCGGATCGTCAACTGGCGGATGGAAAAGTACGAGGCGGTGGTGCCCGCGATCATCACATCCCGGTTGCGGCTGCTGTACGACACTTCGCTCATGCCGACAATCAGCGGTGCAATCTGCACCACGCCGCTGAGCCGGCGCATGGCCTCGGCGTCCTGCAAGGTAATGTCGCGCGGCGCGGCGCCCATCATCGGCGGCATGCCACCACTGGTTTCCTTCTTGCCGGGCAACATGATCAGGGTATTTTTTCCGAGCATGGAAAATTCCCCCAGCACGAACGCCTTGGCGCCTTCTCCCAGGCCGGTGAGCAGGTTCACCGCCGCCACGCCGATCGACATGGCAATCAACATCATCAGCGCGCGAAAGCGGTGACGGTTGAGCACCTGGAAGTCGAAGCGAAGCAGGTCGGCGGTGCGCATCGTTCAGGCTCCGTTCTTGTCAGTGTCGATGCGGCCGTCCACCATGCGGATGCGGCGGTGGGCGCGCTGGCCCACGGCGGCATCGTGAGTGACAATCAGCAGCGTGATGCCCTGTTGCACGTTCAGTTCCTCCAGCAGCTCGATCACGTCGGCGCCGGATTTGCTGTCCAGGTTGCCGGTGGGTTCGTCCGCCAGCAGGATCTGCGGTTTCATGATAATCGCGCGGCCAATCGCCACCCGCTGGCGCTGGCCGCCGGACAGCTGGTTGGGCAAATGATCGGCGCGCGGAGTCAGGCTCAGCCGCTGCAGCATTTCATCCACTCGTGGCGCGCGTTCCTTCGGTGGAATCCCTGCCAGCACCAGCGGCAGCTCGATGTTCTCGCGCGCGTTGAGCCGGTTCACGAGGTGATAGGACTGAAACACGAAGCCGATATGATCGCGGCGGTAGCGGGCGCGCTCCGGTTCGCTCAGTTGCGTGGTGTCGGTACCTTCCAGCAGATAGTGGCCGTCGTTGGGCTGGTCCAGCAGACCCAGCACGTTGAGCAGGGTGGACTTGCCGGAACCGGACGGCCCCATCACGGAAATATATTCGCCCTTGTCGATAAGCAGACTGACATCATCCAGCGCGTGGACAGTCTGGTCCCCGAGCTGGAATGTTTTGTTGATGTGCTGCAGCTCAATCATTGGCCTTCCCTTGCGGTGTGGGGGACACTTCCGCGCCGTCCACTGCGCCGGGCGTATCGAGGGTCAGCAGTACCCTGTCGCCCGCCTGCAGGCCGATTTTCACCTCGGTCCA
>JBMOPR010000285.1:0-2748 GCA_049323075.1 Pseudomonadota bacterium | reverse complement strand
TCGCCAAATCCTACAGCGGTTACGGCCTGCCCCAGGCCGACCTGATCCAGGAAGGCAACGTGGGCCTGATGAAAGCGGTGAAACGTTTTGATCCGACCGTGGGCGTGCGTCTGGTGTCGTTCGCCGTGCACTGGATCAAGGCTGAAATTCACGAATATGTACTGCGCAACTGGCGCATCGTGAAGATCGCCACCACCAAGGCGCAACGCAAACTGTTCTTCAATCTGCGCAGCCAGAAAAAACGCCTCGGCTGGATGACCAACGACGAGATCGAAGCCATCGCCCAGGATCTGGGTGTGGACGCCGCCGATGTGCGGGAAATGGAAGGCCGGCTGGGTGCGTTCGACACCTCGTTCGATGCACCGGTGGATGCCGACGATGAAACCGCATCGCAGGCCCCGGTGTTCTACATCGAAGACGAAAATGCCGATCCGGCGCTGCAACTGGAACAGGATGACTGGGACAACACCCATCACGCCCGCCTGCACCTGGCACTGGAAAAACTTGATGACCGCAGCCGCGATATTCTGGAGCAGCGCTGGTTTGCTGATGACAAGTCCACGCTGCACGATCTGGCCGCGAAGTATGATGTGTCCGCCGAGCGGATTCGCCAGCTGGAAAAGAATGCAATGAAAAAGCTGAAGGACGCGATCCTGCAGGCATAAACATTGGAATGCCGTTGAAACAATACCACGGGATCAGTCAGCGTCGACTGATCCCGTTTTTGTTTCTGGTGCAGGCGAACTGGATTCCGGCCGTGGGTCCAGGTTACACAATCTGAACGTTTGCCGCATTTTCCCACCCGGAGTTCTCATGCAACTGGAACGCACGCTTACCTCGCCTTTGTCCGTCGCAACCGTGTTTCAGTATCTGGCACAGTTTCACCGCGTGGTGGAGTGGGATGCGTCGGTGACACGCGCACGCAAACTCAGCGCGGGTCCAATTGGCGTCGGCACGCAATTCGAAGTGGATGTGCATTTTCTGGGGCAGACCACGCGGCTGGTTTATACCCTGCTGGAATTCGAGCCTTGCACCCGTCTGGTCTTGCGCGGAACCGCCGATCTTTATCAGGTGGTCGATACCATTCATTTTGCATCCACGCCGTCCGGTGGCACCGCGCTGCGCTATCAGCTGAGCGTGGAATACACGGCGCGGCTGAAACGGATCGCCGGCATTTTCGCGCCGTTGGTGCGACGCAACGTGGACGACGCCATTACCGGCCTGACCCGCACACTCAATGATTCACCGCAGAAAGTGGAACCCTATCCGCTCTGGCGCGACAAGTTCATTCTGCCCGGTGCGCTGGAATTCACCCGCTGGGGTTTTCGCAACAGCAAAAAGCACTGGAAAGGTCTGAGCCAGGATCTGCGCGGGCAGCATATTCTGATCACGGGAGCCTCGTCCGGTCTGGGCAGGGCGGCGACGCTGGCACTGGCGGAAATGGGCGCTCACGTGATTGCCGTGGTACGGGATCACGCCAAGGGCGCGCAGTTGCAGCAGGACGTGCAGGATTATTGCGGCGCAACCCTGCAACTGGAATATGCGGATCTGGCGTCGCTGACCCAGACGGTGGCGCTGGCACAGCGCCTGCGCAATCGTGATCAGCCGCTGCAGGTGTTGATCAATAATGCGGGCGCGCTGTTCAACACCCGTCAGCTTACGGCGGAAGGGCTGGAAAAATCCTTCGCGCTGCTGCTGGCGAGCCCGTTCGCGCTCACCGAACTGTTGTTGCCGCTGCTGCGCCAGAACGACAATGCCCGCGTCATCAACGTGGTGTCCGGCGGCATGTATACGCAGGCCGTGCATCCGCAGGATCTGAATTACGAACAGGAAACCTACGACGGCCCCAAGGCCTATGCCCGCGCCAAGCGCGGACTGGTGGACATGACCCGCTGGTGGGCGCAGCAGCCTGAGAACCGGCACGTGATATTCCACGCCATGCACCCGGGCTGGGCCGACACCCAGGCGGTGGCGGATTCACTGCCCGGCTTCTATCGCACCATGCAGCTCTGGCTGCGTACGCCGGAACAGGGCGCCGACACCATCGTCTGGCTGGCGGCGGCGCGGGAACCGCTGCACCGCAACGGCGAGTTCTGGCTCGACCGTCGCCCCCACACCACGGCCATTTTTCCCGGAACCGAAAGTTCGGCCGAAACGCGCCTGGAACTGCAGCAGCATCTGCACCGGCTCCTTCAAACCTTCACCCCCATCGACACCGCGCAAGGTCAGGCTGACGCTACGCCAGCGCGTGAATAGAAGCCCAGGCCCTGGCCAACTAAATCAGTAAGTCAATAAAACAACTGTCAAGTTGGCGCACAAAAACATTGCCTGTTCTGCCCTGCTGGCACTACCCTTAATCACAGAACCCATGGGTTCTATAACAACAATCACTGTTTGATGAGCGTAGCCAGTCATGCCGACCCCCCTGAAAACCCTCCAGGCCCAGGTGCTGGAGCAAAAGACCCGGATTCCGTCGTTGTACGGGAATGTGGATTTCAGCATCGTGCCCGAGCGGTTCGCCGCCACCCTGAATGACAAAAGCCTGTTGCCGCCGAAATATGCGCGCAAACACCGGGCCCGGATTCTGGCGGACAAGGAGAACGTGCAGCGGGCGCTGGCCTACACCATGCTGGGTGATCTGGTGGCGGATGCCTATGCTGCGCTGATGCCCAAGTACGGTTTCAAGCGCCTGATCGACATGTTGTCCGAGGCCTGTGCGCACGGTCTGCAGGCGGTGCCGAATGCGCC
>JBMOPR010000284.1:0-2750 GCA_049323075.1 Pseudomonadota bacterium | reverse complement strand
ACCTGTTTGATTTTCCTCGGGGCGTGGAGCAGGTTCAGCTGCGGGATTCATTCCGGGTGAAGATGAGCCAGGCGCATCCTATCAAGGTAGCCCTGACCCACGCGGAAAAACCGCCTATCACCGGCACCATGGCGGATCTGTCCGCAACGGGGATGCGCATGCGCATCGTGGGGCTGGTAAAACCCAAACCCGTACGGGGCGAACAATACACCTCCTGTCATTTCGTGCTGAGCGATGGCAGCTCGATTGCCTGCGTCGGGCGGCTGGCGCACTGGCAATACGACTCCGATGCGGACGTGTCCTATCTCGGCATTCACTTCGAAAGCGTGGATGGCAGCACGCAGCGCACGCTGAACCGCTATCTGACGGAACTGCAGCGCAAGCAACGCCAGCTCAGTCCCTAAGTTGATCCAGTCCGTGCAACAGCTCCGGCGCATGACGCTGGATGTCCGCCAGCGTGTCGATATCCCAGCGTTCCCCCAGCAGTTCGAAATTCATCATGTTTTCCAGCATCACTTTCAGGGTGGCAGCCATCACGTCGGACGTGCCCCAGGGAATATCGCGAAAAATCGCGGGACTGGATTTGCGCGCACCCACCAGCACATAGCCGCCATCCTGGGCGGGGCCGATCACCACATCACAATTCTGCAAGGACAGCAGCGCGTTCTGCAGATAGGCCGCATCCAGTGAATATGCATCGGCGCCAATCAGGATGACACTCTCATGCCGCGCCAGACCGTGCCGCAGGGCAAAATCCATGCGGGTGCCCAGCTCGCGTCCCTGCTGCTCGTGCACCGGCAACTGAAAGCCGTGCAGGAACGGATCGGCGGCGTCAAGAGCGGACCAGATTTCAACGGTGTCAGCGTTGGCAGCAAGAGCCTGCGCCACTACCTTGCGGCAAAGACGGCGGTGGATTTCCAGCGCGGCACGGGTACCCACCTCGCGGGCGAGACGGGTTTTCACCTGCCCTGGCACAGCGGCCTTGGCAAAAATCTGGATCAGCGTGGACATGGGGAAGGGTAATACCAGCGATGGAGCAGGGCCGGCGAAACGCCCAGAAAAAACGCCAGCCGCAGCCACCACATCAGGAGAACCGTGCGCAGGATTCCATTTTTCTGCCACTTGCGTGCAGACGTGGTGACACTGGACGAAATGCAGAATGGCTTGGCCAGCCGGCGTGCACGCTTGCAGAAATCGATATCTTCCATTAACGGCAAGTCACCGAAACCGCCGCAGCGCTGGAAAAAGTCACGCGTCATGAAGATGGCCTGGTCGCCCGTGGCGATGCCGGTCCAGCGCGAACGATGGTTCATCATCCATTCGATCAGGCGGAACAGGGGATGCCCGCCGTCGAGCCGCACATCGAAGCGCCCCCACTGGCCTCCCTGTTGCGCGAACTGCTGTATCTGCGCGATAAAATCCCGCGGCAGGCGAGTGTCAGCGTGCAGGAACAGCAGGATGTGACCGTCTGCCTGCGCGGCACCGGCATTCATCTGCCGCGCGCGTCCGGGAACGGATGAAATGATGTGATCGCAGAAAGGATGCGCCTGGGCGACGGTGTCATCGGTGCTGCCACCATCCACCAAAACCAGTTGCCACTGAGCGCCGACCAGCTCGCGCACCTGTCGCAACTGTTGCGCAATGTTGGCCGCCTCATTCAGGGCCGGGATGATGAGCGTGCCGGTGATCATCGCCACTCAGCTCAGCGCGCCGCCGCAGCTGCTGCCCTGCCCCGCGGTGCAACCGTAGCAGTGGTCCGCCACCACGATAGCCTCCCCTGCCAGCGATTGCTGCAGCAGATCTCGCACATGACGCTGCCCGCCAGCCACTGACTGCATGGGCAGATCCAGCATCTGGTTGAAATCGCAATCATAGAGAAATCCGCGCCAGTCCACGCTGACGGTAGTGCGACACATCAGGCCCGGCAGATTGGCGGCAGAATAATTCTCCCGCAACAATTGCATATATTCATCGAACAACCCTTTCGACAGCAGCATGCTGCCAAACCGGCTGATGGGCATGTTGGTCAGCGTCAGCAACTGATGAAAATGGATGCCAAAGTCCGCCAGCAGGCGCTGCTTGTAATCGGCCTGCAGTTTTTCCTGCGCCGGCGGCAGGAAAGCACCGCCGGGGTTGTACACCAGGTCCAGCGTCAATGTGCTGTCCGGCATACCGAAGCCCACCGCGTTCAGCTGATGCAGGCCTGCAATGGAACGTTCGAACACGCCCTTGCCACGCTGCGCATCGACATTTTTCTGGCTGTAACAGGGTAGCGACGCCACCACTTTCACTTTCTGCTGCGCCAGGAACTGCGCCAGATCTTCCTGTTCAGGCTCATCCAGAATGGTGAGGTTGCAACGGTCAATGACTTCCACACCGAGCCCGCGCGCTGCAATCACCAGTTCGCGAAATTGCGGGTGCAGCTCCGGCGCACCGCCGGTCAGATCCAGGGTGGACATGGCGTGGGTTTCCAGCACCCGCAATACCGTTTCGATGGTGTGCGGGTCCATCATTTCCGTGCGGCTGGGCCCGGCATTGACATGGCAATGGGTGCAACTCAGATTGCAGCGATAACCCAGATTGACCTGAAGAATATCCGGCTTGCCGCGCGTGATGGCGGGAAAATCGGAACCCGAACGATACAGAAGGGGCTTGGTGTCCAGCATCCCGGTGACCTCATGAAAATCCGTTCACAAAAACACAGGATACACCAGCCCGGGCGGGCGCCAGAAATACGGGCATTAAAAAAC
>JBMOPR010000283.1:0-2751 GCA_049323075.1 Pseudomonadota bacterium | reverse complement strand
CAATACGGTTGGAGCCCAAGCGGTCAATAACTTGGTAGACGCACCGATCGGTTCCAGAAATTCAGCCGTTTTTTTCCAATCTGGTAACTTTACCAGTGCTGTCAGTTCGTTCTTTAAAAATCCAATGGTTGGCGATTTAAGATTGGTAGGTGCAGCAACCGCTGCCATTGATAAAGTTAGTGCGTCGACATCTGCTCCGTTAGATGTCGATAATAATGAGCGTGGCCCTGCCGGCACAGTAGACATTGGTGCGCACGAGTTTGGTCTTGTTTCCCCCCCAGCACCGCCTACAAATGTCCGGGGAAGTCAGCTCTAATGCCTTTGATTTGAAATGCCGGTCAATCATTTTGTCGATTGACTGGCCCTCTACTCTTCCAATTACTTCCTTAAAATAGGACAGGTTAATTACTTCAAAAAATTCATCCATGTCATAATATATTGATATATATTGTGACTTGTGCCTAGTGTTTCGGATCGGGCCTGATTAATTTAAATCCTTTTTTAATGGCGTCACTGATAAATCCCCACGCGACATTATTCGTAATCTTCAATCCAATCATCCATGTCGGCACCATGGCTGCGCCGATAATCAGCAGTGCCAGCCAGGCATTGATATGATGAAAGTCAATATACAGAGATAGAGCCCTGAGAGTGGTCCAGCACAGCGCGGCAAGCACCATATTGGGCATGAAACCGGTGATGAGTGCTCGGACTGAAAGTCCGAGGGTGCCGTTGAGCATCAGCGATGTTACCAGCAGGTCTACCGCCCCGGAAATCACGACTCCCCAGGCCACGACCTCCAGTCCGTAGGGTACAGCCAGAACGATCAGGGCGACCTTGACGGCAAATGAAATGATTTCCTTGATCATCAGTAGCCGTTCCTTTCCCATCGTCAGCATGGCGTGGGCGAAAAAGCAATGCATCGATTGCAGCATGGCCCAGATAGCTAGGTTTGAGGCCACATGGACTGACACGTCCCACTGGTCTCCAAACAATGCGTTGATCAGAGGGTGTGCCGCGATGTTTACGACAGCGAAAAGTGGGAGGGCAAAGGCGCCGACGAGAGCGACGGCATACAGGTAGGCTTCCGCTACCGAACCGCCGGTGCGTTTGACCTGTGAAAGGTGCGGCAGTGCGACGGGTGCCACCGCGTTGGTGAGCAGGCTTTGCAGGAACAGGATCAGGCCCAGTCCTCGTGAATACATGCCCACATCTTTCATGGTGGCCAGACGCCCCAGGATCAGGTCGCTGGCGTTTTGCGACGTTGACTGCAGAAATTTGCTGAGGCTGATCTGCATGCCTACCTGGAATACGTGTTTGAGACCGCTGAACGCGGGCATCCAGGGGGTGCCGGCCGGGCGAAAATAGCTGATGGCCAGAAACTCGGCGACAATACCCGCCAGTGTGCCATACGCCAGTGCGTAGTAGCTGAATCCCAGTAGTGCCAGTCCAATAGATCCGCCGTTGCGGACCAGGCTGCCCAGAAGATTTATGCGAAGGATCTCCGTGAATTTCATGTCCCTGACCAGCAGCGCGTAGGGAATGGCCGTGTGCGGTGCTAGAAAGAAGGGAAGGGCAATAATCCAGAGCAGGTTACGCAGATCCGGGTTGTCATAGAAATGGGCGATCCAGGGCGCGCCAGCGATTAGCAGCACGGCCAAGCCCCAGGACATGATCACCATCACACCGAGTACCGTGCGAATTTTTCCTGTATCGATCTCCTTTTCCCGGATCAGGTATTCCCCCACACCAAATGATCGCAGCTCGGTTGCCAGAAACGCTATTGAGGTAGCCACGGCAAAAATGCCGACTTCGTCCGGGGATAGCAGCCGGGCCAGAATAGCGATCGATACAATGCTGATGACTTGCAGCGAGTGCTGGTTCAACACTGAATACAGGATAGCTTTGCGGAGATCGCTCATCGAAGCCTTGGGAATTGCAGAGGGTTGTTTTTGCCTAGTGATGACCGGCGCTGAGGTTTTTTCTGAATCCGAGCAGCGAAAGCAGGTACTTGATAAAAGCCTTGGTGACTCTCACCCAGCGGCTGGGTTCGGTTGGTTCCTGCTGGCAGGCTAGCACGGAGCAGCGCAGGGCGAAGGAAAAATCGCCCTCTTCCTCGGCAATCTGGGAGCAGATGCCATAGGAACGCGCCTTGGCAGAGGACTTGAGATGGCTCAGTGTTTCCGCCGGTCCGCCAATGGCAAACACCTTTTCAATGACTTTCAGATGGTTGGGCAGGGTCTTGCGGGTGCTGCGGGATGCCGAAACGGCATGCACACGGTATTTCATTAGTGGCGCGTCAACGTATCCGATCGGATGCTGGCGCGCTATCCGGATCCAGAGTTCCCAGTCCTGAATGGAGCGCAGTGATTCGTCGAAGCCACCGGCATCCAGAAACACCTGCCGCTGGATCATCAGGGTGGAAGTGCCAATGAAGTTGCTGCAGATCAGCTGCTCAAGGATCTGGCCCTGGTGCTTATCGGTGAAATCGCTGTCTTTCCTGCCATCATTTACGCCCCCAATGAATACCGAGTCGGTATGGGACCAGACATATCCCCGGCTGGCATCCAGTTGGCGCTGGATCTTGTCGGGTGTCCACAGATCATCGGCGTCCAGGAACGCGATCCATTTGCCTGTGGCTTCCTGAACTCCCCGATTACGGGCCACAGCGGCGCCTGCGTTGGCCTGCCGAACTACGCGTATACGATCTGGATACTGTTCAAGTATCTGAATTGAGCGATCTTTTGAACC
>JBMOPR010000282.1:0-2752 GCA_049323075.1 Pseudomonadota bacterium | reverse complement strand
TGACGGTGGAGATGGTCGTGGCTGGGGCGCGGCCGAAGTGATCGGACAGACGCGGGACGGCCATTTCACCTCGGGCGGCACGCTGGGAATTCCGCAAGTAAAGAACCTGTTCGTCGCGGAACCCTTCTACTTTGAAGGCACCCATCTGCTGGTGGAAGGGCAGGGCGCCGATGTGAACGAGCCGATGAGTTCCATCGACTTCGATCGGCCAATCTGGGCCGGTGATTTCAGCCAGATCGAATCGAAAGTGCCGCTCGAGGATCGGCGGGTGATGCACGAGGAATTCAAGGAACGGGTCGAATCGCGCAAGCTGGGTCACGAATGGTACGACCTGGAAGAACGCCGCGCCGCATTCATCCGGCAACAATCCCTGCGCTACTTCGGCAAGGAATATGAACTGCGCGATCTGTATCGCTTCGTCGGCACCTGGATGGGTTATGAAAGACGCCTGCTGCCTAATCCGTTCGACAAGGAACATCCCAGCTTCACCCGCGGCAGGAATCTGTTCAATTCTGCCAACGTGATGTGCGGTGTCTGCCACTCGGAACCGGAGTTCACCAACAAATCAAAGGAACTGGCGAACAACGATCGCCGCGCCCTGCCGACGCTGACCACGATCACGCGCCGTGACGCATCCTATTCACTGGCGAGCGTGAACAAGGTCGAAGCACTCAACGGCGATCCTCTCAAGCTTCCCCGCGGCGGCGATACCGGCCGCATCGAAGTCCCGGAAGGCACCTTCACCACCATGCAGATCCGCGGCACTTTCGATCGTCCGCCGGTTTTCCTGCACCATGCCCGCGCCCGTTCGCTGCGCGAGGTGCTGCTGACGCCGAAACATCCGGGCGCACGGGAATATCGCTTCCCGGTCTATATGGGCGACGAGGAAGTGCGGCCCAACCGTCTGGAAATCGGCTTCAACGAAACCACGGGGCGCGATGCGCAAGGCAATCTGGATCGCAGGAATCAGGTGTACGACACCCACGGCGCCACGTCGCACCTGACACCACGCCAGATTGACGATCTTGAAAATTTCCTGATGGGGATTGAATGATGCTGACCAAAAAATCCTGGATCGTTTTTACCGTCATCCTTGGAGCAGCTATGGGCGCGGGCTATTACCGCGCACAGGCAAAGCCGGCCGCCAGCACAGTGCCACGTGCAGAAAATCTCCATGCCGACCGCGTGATCCTGCGCGAAACGGTTGCCACGGACGAACAGGCGCCCGGGCAAGAAATGCGCCGCGAAGCCGTGCTGATGGGATGCCAGTTCGTGTTCGTGGTGGACGCACCGGAACAACAGGCACTGGCGGCCATCAAGGCCGCATCGGATCGCATCAAGGATCTCGAAGCAGCCATTTCATCCTGGAAACCGGGCAGCGACATTGCGCGCCTGAATGAAAGCGCCGGCATTCGTCCGGTCAGTGTCGGGCCAGACACCCTGCATCTGCTGAAAATTTCCAGGGAACTGAATCAGGAAACGGCTGGCGCGTTCGATGTCACCATCGGCCCGCTGTGGAATCTGTGGCCGTTCGCGAATAAATCCAGCAATCGTATTCCCACTGTGGAAGACATCGAGCGGATCAAGCCGCTCGTCGATTCGAGCGCCCTGGTGCTGGATGAAAAACAGGGCACGGCCTTTCTCACAAAGAAAGGCATGTACATCAATCTGGGCGCGATCGGAAAAGGATACGCGGCAGAACTGGGCATCCAGGCCATGCGGGAACATGGCATCAAACGGGCGGCGGTGAGTGCCAGCGGCGATATGTATCTGCTGGGCAAAAAGCGCAGCGGCCCCTGGGTCGTGGACATCGAACACCCGCGCTGGGAAGGCCGCTCACTGGCACGTTTCTTGGCCGGCGACATTGCCATCGCCACCTCGGGTGATGCCAAGCAATTCGTCATGCAGGATGGCAAGCGCTACGGCCATATTCTCAACCCGGCAACCGGTATGCCGGCCGATGAAGCGCAGAGCGTCACCATCGTCACACAATCGCCCACCCTGGCCGATGCCTATGCCACAGCCGTGTTTGTGATGGGGCCGCGACAGGGCCTCGACTGGGTAAACCGGCACGATGGTGTCGAAGCGCTGATCGTCGATGCCAATGGCAATCAGCACACATCCGACGGCTGGAACAAATTCGTCCGGGAGGGTGAACAACATGAGCAATAGCAGACTGAACATTGCGCGCGCCATGATGCTGTTGCTGGCGCTGCCGGGCGCGCTGCCTGTCCTCGCATCCGATCTGGCGGTGACACGCTTGCTGGAAGGGCCGCAACCGGCGCGCAGATCACAAATCATATCGCCGCAAAAAAGACAACAGATCGACACCAGCAATGCGCGCGCCACATCCATCTACCGGCAATCCAACCATGGCATGGTGAGCGTGCCGGCCGGCGACTTCCTGTATGGCGAAAATAAGCAAGCGCGGAAGACAGGCCGCTATCGCATCGACGTGACAGAAACCTCCAACGCGGATTACCGGGCCTTTATTACGGCCATGCAGGAACAGGGCAAGGCCGCGCCCTACCTTCCGCGCTACTGGCAGGAATACCGCTCCGACTATTTCCTGCGTTCACCACCGAAAAAAGTTGCGCCGTTCCAGGCCGACACCTTCACCGGTGACGCAACGCCCGTGGTGGGCGTGGACTGGTGGAGCGCCAATGCCTATTGCCAGTGGAAAGGCAAACGACTGCCCAGCGATCTGGAATGGGAAAAGGCCGCCAGGGGCACCCGCGGTGGTATCTGGCCC
>JBMOPR010000281.1:0-2766 GCA_049323075.1 Pseudomonadota bacterium | reverse complement strand
GGCCATCGACGCCGCACTCAACTCAATCGGCTGGGCGCTGGACCTGGTCGCGCATCACACCCTGCTTGCCCGCGTCTTTCTGATGGCCTGGGGCAACATGTTCGATGCCGGCTACTTCTGGCATTACAACGAACTCTGGATCGGTGGCGCCACCGCACCCGGGGAAAAAGGCTGGGAAATTGCACTGCTGCCGGTTGTGTTCTGTATGCGCATCGCAGCTGCCATTGGCTTTTTGCAGATGAAACGCTGGGGCCAGCAATGGTTGATCATCACCTGCTGGTTTGGTGTCGTGGCCTGGACCGGTTATATCGCCAACATGACCATCTTCGCCGATGTGCGTTACACGGGCGTGGTATTCCCGGTGATCGGCTGGTGGCTGTATGACATTTTCTACATCACGCCCTTCCTGGCATTACCGTATCTGCATTCCGTCAATCGCGAAATTTTTACCGACTAAGTGAACAGCTAAATCGAGGGCACAGATCATGAATAACGCATCCACGAATAATCTGCCTTTGGGAACTACACCCGCGTTCGCGGGCATGCACAAATGGCTGCAGCGCGGACTGATCGTCTGCCTGTCGGCGCTGGTGCTCGAAGGCGCATTCACCTTTCCCCTGCTGGCAATCTGGTACGGCTGGCCCGAGCTGTCACTGCAGGAGATTTGCACCGAGTTCGAAAAAATCCGTTTTTCCGATGAATCGCGCGAGTGCATCTATCCCTATCCGCTGTTTGCGCCAGCGGAAGGCGCCGGCCAGAAGACCGCACAGGATGTATGGGGTGTTCAGCCCAGGCCACAATACAAAGCGATCGAATACCGCGAACTGATTGAACGCCGGAATGCACGGCGCGCCGCACAGACGGAAGAGGTTACAGGCAGTCATCCATGAACCTCAGAAACAAAGTTATCCTGGTAACCGGCGGGGGCAGTGGCATCGGTCAGCAGCTGGTGCTGAATCTGCTCCTGCGGGGTGCCACCGTTGCGGCGGCCGACATCAACGAGAATGGGTTAAATCAAACCCGGCTTCTCGCCGGCGCGCTGGCCGACAGGCTTTCCCTGCACAAGACAGATATTTCGGATCGAGGCGCCGTCAAGGCGCTGGCCGATGATATTATCGGCCGTCACGGCCATGTTGACGGAATCATAAACAACGCCGGCATCATTCACCGATTCGAGCCAGTCAGCGAACTGGGCTTTGATGTCATCGACAGAATCATCAACGTCAACCTGCACGGCGTTTTCAACATTACCAAAGCGTTTTTGCCGCACCTGAAAACGCGCCCGGAAGCGCTGATAGCCAATATTTCGAGCATGGGCGGCCTGTTCGCTTTCCCCAACCAGACCATTTACGGTGCCAGCAAGGCCGCCGTAAAATTGTTCACGGCCGCCATCAAAATCATTCAAGCCATTGAAAAGAAGCGGTTCAGGGCACACATTGGCATCGATGCCAAAATCCTGAGTTTCCTGTATACGCTGAGCCCGAAATACACGATTTTGCTGATCAGCAAGGCGATGAAACTCGTCATGGGCAACTAAGAACTTACCGATAACGGGACGTCATGCAAGAAGACTCACTGGAAAACCAGGACCCTCGCGCCGTTCGCTCCCGCGCGGCATTGCGCAGTGCGTTGCTGCAATTGCTGGAAGAAAAAGCGCTCGAACAGATCTCCGTGCGCGACATTGTGGCCAGGGCCGGCATTGGCTACACCACGTTCTTCCGTCATCATCCAACCAAGGAAGCCTTGCTGGAGGATATAGCCGCAGAGCAGATCAGTGCCCTGTTTCAGCTATCCATGCCGGTGATGGATGCGCAGGATGTGCGCTCCGGCGCAATCGCATTGCTGTCCTATGTCGAACAACACCGGTCGATCTGGTCAACCCTGCTCACGGGCGGTGCCGCTTCTTTCATCCGCGAGGAATTTTTGCGCCAGGCGCGGGCTGTTGCGGAAGTACGCGGCCAGTCAGACAATCTGTTACCGCCTGACCTCGGCGTCATACTTATCGTTAGCGGCACGCTCGAATTGATAGTATGGTGGTTGCGGCAAGAAAACCCTTACTCCATCGAACGGATTGCGGAAATCCTTGATTGCACCGTAATCAGGCCCGTCATCGAAGCGGGAAACCGTAAAGGCAGGCTGTAGAGGAGGACACGACATGAGTCAATCGCTAGCTGAGTGTTATCTCACCACACGCCGGCAATCGGTGCAGTTCTGCGAACCGCTGGCCAATGAAGATTATGGCTTGCAGGCAGCCGAGTTCGTCAGCCCACCCAAGTGGCATCTGGCCCACACCACCTGGTTCTTTGAGACATTCATCCTCAAACCGCTGGCCGCTGATTACCAGCCGCTGGACCCACGTTACGAATATTTATTCAACTCTTATTACAACGGTGTTGGTCCGCAATTTCCCCGCGCGCAACGCGGGCTGCTGTCACGCCCTACGGTAAAAGAGGTGATTGATTATCGCCAGCATGTGGACGACGCGATTCTGCGCTTGTTGCGCGACCCAGCACTGGCTGAAGGTGAAACAGTGAGACAGCGCTGTGTCCTGGGCATCGAGCATGAGATGCAGCATCAGGAACTTTTTTTCACCGACCTGAAGTATTCCCTCTTCATCAATCCGCTTTACCCCGCGTACAGCTCCACCCATGAACGGGTGAAAACATCCACAGATCCTGCAACGGCAGCCCTGGCCTGGCTCGAATTTTCCGGTGGTCTGCACGAGATCGGCCACGCCGGCGACCGTTTTGCCTTTGACAATGAAAC
>JBMOPR010000280.1:0-2771 GCA_049323075.1 Pseudomonadota bacterium | reverse complement strand
CGGTGGCCCTCTCCGCCATTCCCCAGATCACCCAGATCTCCAATCCCTTCAACGCCGAAGGGGGGGCCGACCGGGAGACGACCGAGGAGGCGAAGATCTCCGGCCCCGGATCGATCATCGCGCAGGGTGGAACCGTGAGCCTTGCGGTCAGTAGTTCTGAGCATGTTGACCGCCGCAACTCGCTGGATTCTGATCTTGCGGTCATTCTGCGTGACGGCAGCCAGATCGATGTCAGTGCCACCACGGTGACGGGCGAAGTCAACGCACTGGGAATTGCCGATCGCACCTTCCATGCTGCGGGAAGGGTCAGCATCGCTGCGGACGCCGGCTATATTCTCGGTGACGAGGGTGCTTCGATTCGCGCGGACGGTCTGGTCAGTGCAAACCGCTATTATGACGCCCGCGCGGGGCGTGTCGTGTCCGAGCCGGTGAGTCTGGCTGCTGGCGCCATTCATTTGAAGGCGTCGGAAGGCATGTTTCTGAATTCCGGGTTGTCTGCGCGCGCAGCAGCCGGTGGCAAGGCGGGATCGCTGGATGTCACCATGACAACTGACAACCGGTTCACGGGGGCTATCGATGATCGTGACCGTTCGTTTGCTGATTATGAGCTGGAAATTCGCGTATCGGATCAGGCAACGGATTCCGGATTCCTGCAGCAACTGCAAGATACCGGAAACATTGTTGCTACCGTCGGAGGCAATCAACAGTATGACAACGGTGTCGCTTACCTGAACGTCGATGCAATCAATGCAGGCGGATTCGGTAACATTGGATTGCACGCCTTGAATGATGAGAATCCCCAGACCAACCACGCGGACGTAATCCGCAGACCTGAATCCCGCATCACCTTCGCGACCGACAAAACCCTGACCGCCTCGGAATCGATCCGGCTGGAAACGCCGGCCATCGTGGTGGAAGGTTCTGATGCCAGCGTGGCCGCACCCTATGTGGCGATCGGCACACGCTATACCGATGTGGTTAATTCAGCTGCGGGTGATGGGCCGTTGCCGCTCAATGGCAGTTTCACCGCCAACGCCGGATTTATCGATCTGGTGGGCGACATCGCATTTCGCGATGCAGAAAAAGTGGCGCTGAACAGCCACGGCGATATCCGCTTGCGTGGCGGGCTTGCCAAAGCCGGTTCCCGGGATTTGCCTACCGGTTCACTGACGGCCTATGGCGACGTCGACCTGCTGGCCAGCCAGATCTACAGTGCAACCCAAACGTCCTATACATTTGATTTGCCGTCGACCGATTCGACCATCAGCGTGCGCGGTGAATCCAGCGATGGCGCCTTCAGCATCGAAGACGACTATGCGGTGTATTCAGCGCTCGGTTCGATCACGGTAAATGCTGACAACATCGTGCAGGACGGCATTCTGAAAGCGCCGTTCGGCACCATCAATCTGAACGCCCGGCAAAGCCTGGTGCTGGAAAACGGCAGTAAAACCAGCGTGTCCGGCGAAGCGCAGACCGTGATCATGGGCGAAGTGCAGGCTGACGGCAGCTGGTTGTATCCGGTTCAGCCCGGCTCGCCGCAGGTAATCAGAACCCTGGGAGAAAAAAGCGTTTCACTGACCAGCCCTGCCATCGAACACCAGGATGGCGCAGTGGTAGACATCAGCGGTGGCGGTGATTTTCTGGCGTATGAATTTGTGCCGGGCCCCGGCGGATCGAAAGATGTATTGAGTTATGCCCTGACCGGTGTCGCCGGAGAATCCTTTGCAATCGTGCCGACCTACGGTAGCAAATGGGCTGCGTACGACACGATTGAAATGGCGAATTTCCCCTACGCCATCGGCGACACCATTCGCTTTGAAGCCGGCTCGGGCCTGGACCCGAACATGAGTTATGCCGTAATGCCGGCGCGCTATGCCCTGTTGCCGGGTGCGCTGCTGGTGACGCCGCAGGGCTATAGCACGCAACCGGGCCTGAAGATCGAAACGGCAGCAGGGTCGACAGTGATTGCCGGCAAGCTGGGCAATGCCGGCAGCGGCGTGAGTGACAGCCTGTGGTCTGCGTATGTGGTGGAACCAGGATCCGTCGCACTGACGCGCAGCGAATTCAATCTGTATTCCGCCAGTGAGTTCTTCACCGCCAGCGGCACGCGGCCGCAGGATGCCGGGCGTGTCCTGTATGACGCCATCAGCCAGCTGGATATTGACGGTGACATCCTGGCCTCGGTCAGCGGCAATGGCGTGGGCGGCCGCATGGATGTGACGGCGGAAAACATCACATTGGTGGGAGCAAAGTCTGACGCCATCGAAGGCATTCAGCTGGTGGCCGGCGAACTGGAACAGTTGAACGTCGACAGCATGCTGCTGGGCGGAACCCGCAGCGCCGGCG
This sequence comes from Pseudomonadota bacterium, assembly GCA_049323075.1. Taxonomy (GTDB): domain Bacteria; phylum Pseudomonadota; class Gammaproteobacteria; order Pseudomonadales; family Ketobacteraceae; genus Ch67. The sequence continues at coordinate 425 of JBMOPR010000280.1, read as the reverse complement.
CCGACGGCACCAGCATCGCGGTGAACGCCAACACTGTGACGGTGGCGGGCGACGTGGACATGACGGCGAGTGAATTGCTGCTGGCCGCACAACAGACCGTGAAGGTGGAAAGCGCGGCACGGATCAATGCCACGCGCGCCGGTAAAACCGCAGGCGGTGTGGTGAACATTGAAGGTGACGGCGCGTTGTTGCAGGCATCGGTGGGTGACGCGGTGCAGGTGCGGCGCAGCAATGCCACCGGCAGCACCGGTGTGCTGGAGATCCAGTCCGGTACCTCAGTGTTTGGCCAGGGCGCGCTGGTGCTGGATGCCAGTGGCAGTGCCATTGTCCAGGGTCAGATCGATACGTTCGGCACCGCCGGATTTGGTTCCGGAAAAATGGTGCTGGGTGCCAGCGAGGCAGTGACGGGCATGGCCCTGTCGCAG
>JBMOPR010000279.1:0-2777 GCA_049323075.1 Pseudomonadota bacterium | reverse complement strand
CCGGTGCCCAGCATGGCGCCGGCTGCGCGAATGGCGCCGTGATCGTAGGGCGTCTTGAGCAGGTGCGCCGGCAGCAGGCCGCCCGCCATGCCACCCACTTCGATGGCGTTGAGCTTGACATTTTTTTTCATGCCTTCGGCCAGATCGAGCAGCTCATCGAGCCGTGAACCGATGGCAGCTTCATAGATGCCAGGGCTGTTGACATCACCCCACACATGCACCAGCTTGAGCTTGCCCTTGCGCGCGAACAGATCTGGCTTTTCAAGCAGCGCGGGAATCCAGCACAGGGTTTCCACGTTCTGGACCAGAGTGGGCTTGCCCCGGAATCCTTGCTGGAACGGAAACGGTGGCCGCAGCTGGGGTTCACCGCGCTGGTGATTCATGTATTGCATCAGCGCGGTTTCTTCACCGCACACATAGAGATCGGGATCGGGTCCGGTCGCGACAGTGATTTTCAGGCGCAGGAAGGGCATCTGCAGTTGCAGCGCGTCCACTGCCTGCTGCAGCTTCACGACACAGTGTTCGTAGGCTGCATTCACGACGATGAATACTTCCTTCGCTTCAATGGCAAGCGCCGCCAGCGCCGCACCTTCTACAACAAGCTGCGGATAGGTGAGCATCAGGCAGTAATCCTTGAAGGTGTATTTCTCGCCTTCCTGCGCATTCACCACCAGATAACGCGGCCCCTTGTTGTCCAGTACCGCTTTCCATTTCTGTACCACCGGAAAATAGGCACCACCGCAACCACCCAGGCTAGCGCTTTCGACGGTTCTCATAACCTCTTCATGATCACCGGATGCGTGAATGCGCCTGAGCTGTCCGAAATCCTCACGGGCCGCATAGCGCTCGAACGTGGTGGCCATGAACGGAATTGCGTCCGGCAATGCCTTGCGCGCATGTCCGCTGCTATAAAAACTGGCGACGCCGAAGGCCTTGCTCCTTGAACGTCTTTCCTGCGAGAAAACGCTGACGACACCGTTGACTGGAGTTACTGGATTTTTCATAAGACCCTGCCTTTTGCCGCGGATTTGAAGGACAGCCTGTTCAATTGCGGAGTGAGGAAATTCATCACCAGGATGCCGTACATTTCCACGCCCGGAATGGTGGTGTACAGCTTGCCTGCTACGGCCATCACGCCGACACAGACGCCGAAGATGACGCAGCCTGCCGGGGTTTTCGGCGTGGTAGCCGGATCAGTGAGAAAGAAGAACGCCATTAGCAATGTGGGGCCGCCGATCAGGAACAGCAGCGGATTCATCACCCAGGGCGCATGGCCCACGACATCCGCCGGTGCGGGAAACACCAGTACCGCCAGCGGCACCGTGAGGATGAGGGCAAGCGCTGCCTGCCATTTCAGCACGATGAAACGCAGCGCAATGAAGCCAACGGTCAGCAGGATGATGTCGCTGGTTTCGCCGATGGCGCCTTTAGTGGTGCCCATGAAGGCGTGCCAGTATTCCGGTGGAATGATGCCGCCGGCAGCCTTGAACAGCGTGCTGGCGCCGGTGGACAGATCAGCATATTGCGGTGGGTCGATGGTTTCAAAAATGGCGACAGCGGATCGCCCCAGCACGGCCGGGTTGAAAATATTGCCGTTCTGGTTGCGAAAGACTTTCTTGCCGAGGAATTCCGCCGTGCAGCTGCCGATGACCACCATGTACAGTGGTATGGTGGATGTGCAGGTCATGCCGATCAGCAGGCCGGTGACCAGACTGCCCGGATGATAGAGGCTGAGGGGTTTGTCTTCGGCCCAACGCAGCAGCACGGCAGTTGCCCAGGCGCTGGCCATGCCTGTCAGCAGCACCCACAGGGCGTCGATACCGAAATACAGCACACCAAATGTTGCTGGCGGCAGCAGGCAGTACAGGATGGCTTCCTTCGCACTGATTTTTTTCCGCGCCTTTGCCATCCATTTTGCGAGTGGAATTGATGGTAGAGATAGATTCACCGTCATGTTTTTATCCTCGATGGTTACCCACGGAATCGGTCTTGCCTGTCAGAAGTCCACGCCCAGAATGGCTTTCCAGCGCGTGATTTCTTCTGACGCTTTGGATTGCCACTGGCTGGTTTCTGACAGGTCGTGGCAGGTCGTGCAGGTCTGGTTCAGATCCCGGTGACAGGTGTAGCAGGCGGTGATGTCGGCGTGGCCCAGGGCGATGTGGCGCTGGGTGCCGATGCTGTCGCTCCGGGGATGCACGAAATCGGCACTGTGACTTTCCGGCATGATGGCGTGGCAGTCGGTACATTCCTGTGCTTCGTGGCAGGCCGCGCAACTGTGCGAGCCAAGTTTTTCGCTCTTGCCGTGGGTGAAACGCAGGAATTGTTCCGTGTGCGATTTCGGTGGCGGAATCATCGGTGTTTTTCCTGGCACCACTTTCGATTCGACGAATTCAAGATCGGAGTGGCAATCTGCGCATTCGCCTTCAACACGGGATTTGTGTACGTCATCCCACTGTGTCAGGTTCGCGCCTGGATGTTCTGCCTGGCGCCATTTTATGAAAAAGGGAATGGCTGCCAGCACCACGACCAGCAGCAAGATCCATTTCTTGCTGAGGTGAATTTTGTTATTCATCTTTCACGCACCTGAAGCCGATGTTGAACGATCTGTAGGTCTTCTCGTACTGCTTGCGCGCGGTGGTGCCGGCAGCGCTAGGCGTGCTGTTGGAACTGCCGCCGGCAACCTGGCCTTCTGCTGTCCACTCTGCCACGTTGCCCGCCATGTTCAGCGCGCCCCAGGGCGATGCGCCGCTGCCAAACGACACGACGTTGGCCGCGTA
>JBMOPR010000278.1:0-2789 GCA_049323075.1 Pseudomonadota bacterium | reverse complement strand
TTCGCTGAATGAACTGGGTTCCATGGTGATCGATGTGAACGGTGCCACCATGGATCTGAAATACCTGAACAACAATGGCACGGTGCGGGATTATTTCACCATCACCAAGGACAGCACGCCGCCGGCTCCGCCTGCCGCTCCTTCCAGCCTGGCCGCAACCGCCACTTCAGCCAGCAACATCAACCTGACCTGGGTTGACAACGCCAGCGACGAAACCGCTTTTGATATTGAACGTTCGACCGACGGAGCCAACTGGACGGCGCTGGCCTCGGTGGGCAGCAACGTGGTCAGCTACAGTAACGGCGGACTGGCAGCCAGCACCACTTACTTCTACCGCGTGCGTGCCAGGAATGGTGGCGGTGCGTCCGGCTACAGCAATGTGTCCAGCGCCACCACCCAGGCGGCGGGGTCCAACCCGGTGACAGTGACGCTGCGGGATGGCCTGAACAGCTACGCAGGAACCCAGGACACCTACGTGGCCAGCGGCAAAACCGGCAACAATTACGGCACTACAGCCGCAGTGCTGGCGGACGGTGCCGATGGCAGCAACGGTGAGCTGGCGGCGCTGTTGAAATGGAGCGTGGCGTCGATTCCGGCGTCTGCGTCTGTCACCAATGCCACGGTAACGTTGCGGGTGTCCAACGCCAGCGCCGGCACTTACAGGCTGTATGCGCGCAACGCCAGCTGGAGCGAGGGCAGTGCGACCTGGGCCAATGCCGATATCGCGGGCAGTCAGGGCACCGAGATCGGATCGTTCACACCCACCGCCACCGGCAGTCATACGCTCACGCTCAATGCCGCAGGCATTGCGCTGGTGCAGGGATGGGTGAACGGCAGCCTGGCCAATAACGGCTTCACCATCCGCAGCGGCGGCACCAGCGATGGCGTCGATATGCGCTCCAGTGAATACGGCACGGCGAGCCAGCGTCCTGCCCTGACCGTCACCTACCAGTAAAAACGGTGGCCACCACGCCGGGCGAAACGCGCTTTCGCCCGGCTTTTGTTTTGACGGAGGATCAGCATGCGATCACTGTTTTTCATCGTGCTGCTGGCGCTGGTGCCAGTGCAGTTGTCCGCTCATGGTCTGGTGCATGACCAGATCAGCAAGCTGAATCACGAGATTCATCATCATCCTGACAAGGCCGATCTGTATCTGCAGCGGGGCCGTCTGTATCTGGAAGAAGCGCACGACCCTGAAGCGCAGCGGGATTTCGAGCGCGCCCTGCAACTGGACCGCAACGCCCGCGCGGCGCATTACTTCCTGGGACAGCTGGCATTGAAGCGCGATGAGCCGGATCTTGCATTGCGCCACGCCGAAACCTTTATTGCATCCCTGCAGGGTGAGCGCGGTGGCCTGACCCGTGGCTACCGGCTGCTGGGTGATATTTACAGCCACCAGCACGAGTTCGGTCGGGCGGCGGATGCCTATCGCGCTGCCATTGCACAAGCCGAGTCGCCGCAGCCTGAATATTTTCTGGATCTGGCGGATGCCTGCCTGAAGCAGGGCGCGGGTCACCTTGACGACGCCATTGCCGCCCTGGACGATGGCATCCGGCGGCTGGGTCCGCTGACCGTGTTGCAGGACAAGGCAGTGGAGATTGAATCCCGCGCTGGCCGGTTCGATGCGGCCCTGCAGCGCCTGGACGCCATGATTGCCCAGGGACAGCGCCTGCCGGAGCTGTACGCACGCCAGGGCCGGTTGCTGCTGGCGGCGGGGCGGACCGATGCGGCGCGGGAATCCTTTCAATTGGCACTGGCGCGGCTGGACAGCCTGCCGGTGGCCCGGCGCGAAACAGCAGCCATGCGGGAACTGCGCGGCAGCTTGCAGGCGCAGTTGTCGGGAACGTGACCGCTGCCGGAATTGGCCAGCCAAGGCCAAAAAGCTGTAGCAGGTAAGGTACACCTATCGTTTATGCAACATCCTCGATAACAACGGCAAGCTGTTCGGTAAGCTCGTTGCTGCCACAGGCCGTAATCAGAAGCTGCTCCATGGCCCGTGTCATGGCGATGTACGCCAATATCGCCATGATCTTCCCGCAGCATTCCACTTCTGCAAGCAACGAATAATGAAATCGTTTTCCTGTTGGTTGCAGCTGAAACGCCGGAGTACGGGCGGCGGCCATTGTGTGCCTGCTGCTTCCGGTTGGATGATGGGCAGGCCGTCCTCGTCAGTTTCTCGTGCCCGCATATAGTGGAGGGCGAAGCGATAAGCCACTTCAAGAATCTGCCGAGTGTTGCGGTAGTTCAGTTTGAGGATGGTGGTGCGGCCACGGGCCTGAGTGCCCACGCTGGACAAGCGTGAACCCCAGCTTGCTCTTCTTGAAAATGAATTGGGCGTCGTCATACAGCAATAATAATGAATCGGTCTCCGGGTCCGCCATCCCGGTCACCAGCTTCAACCATTCCGGTTGGAAGTCATGCGCTTCATCAATCAACACAGCGCCATATTGCGCGCGCGGAATCTGCGCTGTTTCCACACTGCGAATCACGCTGGCCACCTGACGTTCAAAAATGGCTTCAGGGCTTCAGGGCTTGGGGCGCCACAGCAAACACCAATCAAAAGGCAAGACCTGATGCTGAGGTATGTGCCATTCACCATCCTATGTTTGATCCGGCACATAGATATCGAAAATTCGAACTGCTCCAACTCCTTTAGAGAATCGCTTTTCATCGAAAAAAGCGGGACGGAGGTACCAAGCCTGAGAAACTTTTCGTCTAGCACTCAATATTGCCGACGCTACTGCTTGGATCTTCGAGCCGGTAAGTCCAATTTCTAGGTTTGCCCCGCC
>JBMOPR010000277.1:0-2793 GCA_049323075.1 Pseudomonadota bacterium | reverse complement strand
CTGGCGCTGGCTTCCATGACCGACGTCGGCACGCTGACGCAAATCGCGTTGTTCTTCACCAAGGCAGGTGCCTTTGTATTTGGCTCGGGTCTTGCCATCGTGCCGTTTCTGTATGGCGGAGTCGTGACGGAATACCAGTGGCTGACTGAACAGCAATTCGTGGATGCGGTGGCGGTGGCCATGATCACGCCGGGGCCGGTGGTGATCACCACCGCGTTCATTGGCTATCTGGTGGCGGGATTCCCCGGTGCCTGTATCGCCGCTGTTGCCACCTTCTTACCCTGCTATCTGCTGACGATATTGCCGGCACCGTATTTCAAAAAATACGGCAAGCATCCAGCCCTGATTGCGTTTGTCGACGGTATTACGGCTGCTGCTGTGGGCGCCATTGCCGGATCGGTGGTGGTGCTGGCACAACGTTCCATTGTCGATGTTCCCACGGCCATGTTGGCGGTGGTCACTGCGTTTCTGTTGTGGAAATTCAAGCAGGTCAAGGAACCGGTCGTGGTCATTGCGGCGGCGACCATTGGCCTGGTGGTCTATCCACTGTTGCATTGAGGATTTCATTCGCTACTGACAGGAGGCTTGTCCAAATGAAATGGATTACCCGCGAACGTCCCAAAATAGACCGGATTGCGTGTCCCTGGCTGATCGTGCGATTCATCGATCCTGATTCCGAATTTCTGTACGTGCCAGCCACGGACGTGCTATCGAAAGCGGCGGAAACAGGCGCTATTCCCTACGATATTCCGGGCGTCAAGTTTTCCCATCAGGGTGATTTGTGCAGCTTCGACGCCTTTCTCGAACAGTACCAATTGACTGATCCGGCATTGCAGCAGCTGGCGCTGATTGTGCGCGGTGCCGACACCTCTCGCCTGGAGCTGACGCCGCAGTCAGCGGGGCTGTATGCCATCTCGCTGGGTCTGTCGCACACTTTTTCTGATGACCATGACATGCTGCGACACGGCATGATTCTTTACGACGCCCTGTACGCCTGGTGCCAGCATTGTCAGCAGGAAACGCATGCATGGCCGCCCCGAATGGAGCGTTGACAGCAGCGATCAGGATGACTGCTGATGCTCATGGCGGTGGTGGATATCAGGATAGTGCGGATGACTGTGCGTAATCACGCGATGCGCATGCTCGTGCGTGTGGGGCTCCGTACCATCCCACTCGAATCCATGTTCGTGTTGATGATGCGCGTCATGCACATGAGGGTGACGGTGAGCCATGGGCTCGTGCGTGTGGCTGTGCTCGTGCCGTTCTGTAATGTGCAGCCAGAGTCCGGCAGTCATGGCGGCAAAACCCAGCCAGAATAACAGTCCGGGCGATTCGTTCAGCAATACCAATGACAAAACAACACCGACGATGGGCGCAGCGGAAAAATAAGCACCGGTGCGTGCGGTTCCCAGATGACGCAAGGCCAGCACGAAAAACACCAGGCTGACACCATATCCCAGAAATCCCACCACGGCGGCTGGCGCGGCATTGGCAATACCAGGCCAGTGCGCGCCGATCACCCATGCCAGTGCTACGTTCATCATGCCTGACGCCAGTCCCTTGATCCCCGCAATCTGCAGCGGATCACTGGCCGACACTTTGCGCGTCAGATTGTTATCGATGGCCCAGCAGACGCAGGCGCCGGTAATGGCCAGTAATCCCCAGGGCGTACCCAGTTCCGGCCTTTGCTCCCAGGACAACAGCAGCCCACCCAGCACGATCAGGAGCATCCCCAAAAAGATGCTGCGATCGACGTTTTCCCTGAACACAATCCAGGCCAGCAATGCGGTAAAAACACCTTCCAGGTTGAGCAGCAACGCGGTGGTGGAGCTGGGAGTGGTGGCGAGCCCCACCATCAGCAACACCGGCCCCAGCATACCGCCCGTGACAACTGCACCGGCAAACCAGGGCAAATCACGCCGGGTCAAATACGAGGACTCTTTATCCCTGGAGGAAGGTGATCCCCAGTGACGCAGACACCAGAGTGTCATCAGCCCGACGCCGCTGCCGAGATACAACAGGCCGGCCAGCATGACCGGATGCACTTCACCGATCAGCGTCTTGGCAAATGGCGTACTGGCGCCAAAGAAGACAGCGGCAAGAAGGGCATAAAGAATACCGGGAGATCTAGACATTCAGTGCCTTATCTGTGCTTGGGGAAGAGAATGACATACTCCAATCCAACATACTCGCCAGCTTAATCGCTATGGCATTCGGGAATTTGATTGTGATAAATGTTGGACCGGTAGAGAAGTATGCCAATTTGATAAGTTTAGGCAACGATGGACGCTGAAAAAATGCAAGATGTAGATCGTTATATCCAGGCGGCGACGCGTGCCAATACGCGCAAAGCCTATCGGGCGGCCGTCCGTGATTTTGAGGTGGAATGGGGAGGCTTTTTGCCCGCCACCGCCGACAGCATTGCCCGGTACCTGGTGGACCGTGCCACACAGCAGTCTCTCAATACCTTGAAACAGCGCCTAGCAGGATTGGCACAATGGCATGTGGATCAGGGCTTTCCAGATCCGACCAAAGCACCCCATGTACGCAAGGTACTCAAGGGCATCAGGGAATTGCACCCTGCCCAGGAAAAACGCGCCAAGCCGTTGCAATTAGAGCAACTGGCCATCCTGATTCAGTGGCTGGAAAGTCAGTTGGCTTCAGCACCGTCTGATTCTCCCCAGCAGCTGCGCCTTCTACGGGACCGTGCCTTGGTCTTGCTGGGGTTCTGGCGCGGATTTCGTGGTGACGAACTATGCCGCCTCCAAGTGGAACATATCGCGATCACGCCAG
>JBMOPR010000276.1:0-2796 GCA_049323075.1 Pseudomonadota bacterium | reverse complement strand
CTCGGCGGCCTGTACGCTGGCAGTGGCGGCAGCACTGAGGATGATCACGTTCATCCAGTTCTTCAGAATGGATTTGAAAGTATTTTTATTCATGTGGGTATTCCCTCTGATCCCGGTCGGGTTCAAAAATTACAAAAGGTCGTCAATGTCCATGCCCTGGGATGCGCTGTTCGCGGTGCTGTCATCCCAGAAGGTGCCCAGCGCAGCATAAGGTGTACGCTGCCCGGTGTTCTGGGTCCACAGTTTGTCCGAGATCAGGCGCAGGCCCCGCGTTGTCATTTCGTCGAGAATTTTCAGCTCCGGATCGGCGGCTACAGTGTTCTTGAGTTTCACATGCTCGCGAATCACCTGCTTGGTTTTCTCGGTGTTGCCCATGGCGGCATACAGGGAAGCTTCCACCAGCTGCACGATGCGCACGCCCTGCTTCTGCCCGATCCGGGAGGCGGCGTCCATTTGTGCCATGCCTACATCCAGTGCTTCTTTCTCGCCTCCGATATTGGCTTTCATGATGTCGACCGAGGCCTTGATTGCCTGTGGCAGGCCCCAGAATTCATCGCCTTTCAGGCAGTCCAGACCTTTCAGGGATTTCGGCAGAACTGACAGCGGAACACCTGCGGTGCCGCCATTGGACAGATCGGTCTGGAATGCCTGGATGCCACCGAACAGGCCGAACATGTAGCTGAGCTGTTCGTTGCGGTCGGCGAAATCCGGACACTCTTCACCGGGTTCACCAAAGTAACGCACAACAGCCTGGTATCCGAAGTACTGACGGCGGGCCGCCAGTTCGGACCAGCGTTTCTGCAGGGTGCGGGCATCCTGTGCTTCTTCGGCGTCGTTTTTGCGCATGGCGCGGATGTAACGCAGCTCTTCTTCCTTGGCGCGTTCATCGGCACACATGCCGGAGGCCATCGTCAGCATCGGCACCATGGGATCGGTGGCGGGTCCCAGCGGAAAGGTCATGGCGCCCATGCCTTCGCCCATCGCACACATCACGTCGGTGTCGTCGCTGGCCATGAACCAGGGGGTAATGTATTCGTTGCCAAAATTCACCATGCCGGAGCCGGCCATGTCCCGCACCATGTTGTGCGTGCAGCCGCTCAGCAGCGCCAGCAGCGAAACCGACGCCAGGCGCCGGATGGTCGATTGAAATTGCATGTTGTGCTTCCTTGTATTGTTCAGTTTCTATTTGTTATGAGTGTTCTATTTTCCCAGCACCGCCACGTGGGCGGACGCCTCTTCCACTCCCCAGAAACCACCGACATTGCACTGCAGCGCCAGGCGAGCTTGGCTCACCTGACGTGCGCCGGCTTCGCCCCGCAATTGCTGCACCAGATCGTGAATCTGCGCGATGCCGGTAGCCGCAATCGGATGGCCACGGGATTCCAGTCCGCCAGACGTATTTACGGGAATGCGGCCACCAATGGTTGTGGCGCCACTTTCCGCCAGCGTGCCGCCTTCACCGGGCCCACAGAAGCCGAGTGCTTCGGTTTCCAGCAATTCACCCACGGCGGTGGCGTCGTGCAATTCAGCGAGATGCATATCTTGCGGGCCAAGGCCAGTCTGCTCATAGAGCTTGTTTGCAGCGCGGCGCACAATGTGGCGCGATTCGTCATTGACATGGCGCTCGATACCGCTGGTGGTCACGCTGCCCAGCACGCGAATGGCGCGCTGACGATAGAGGCCGGCTCTTTGCAATCCGGCGGCGTTGCACAGTATCACGGCGGCGGCTCCGTCGCTGATCGGGGCACACATCGGCAGCGTGAGCGGCCAGGTAATCGCCGGTGCGGCCAGAACCTGATCAATGTCGTAGGCTACGCGGAACTGCGCTTTCGGGTTGTGTACCGAATGGCGATGATTCTTGGCGCAGATGGCGGCAACCTGGCGCTGGGTGACGTCGTACGCGCGGACATGCTGCAGGAATTCGCCCTTGTACACGTCCATGAACGGACTATACGGCTTGGTGGACGTGCTGCCATCAGGAATGGGCATGCCGGCGCCCATCGCAGCAATCTGGTCCATCTGCCAGTCGGTGCGGGCCACATCCCAGGCGCTGGTGAAGGCGTTGAACATTTTGTCCTTGTCGGTGCTCACCATTTTTTCCGCGCCCACGGCCATCGCGATATCGACCTGGCCGGCAAGCAATCCGCGCACTGCGTTATGGAATGCCATGCTGCCACTGGCGCAACCACTTTCCAGGTTGAACACGGGAATACCCTGAAAACCCTGTTCCAGGAAAATGGAGTGGCCGCGAATCATGTGCTGGCCTTCCATGTAGCCCTGCACGCAATTGCCGAAATGAATTTCTTCGACGGCGCCGCGATCCAGTTGTGCGTCGCGCAGGGCTTCGTCAACTGCGGCAGCCGTCAGCTGCTTCAGCGATTTGTCGAGGTGGCGACCAAACGGCGTCATGCCAATGCCGATAATGTAGATGTTGTCGAAAGCCATGTCAGTGGTCGCCCTTGTTTAGTCACTGCGGAAGTCAGTAGCCATGGATGTCAGTAGCCACGGAAATCCGGTTTGCGCTTTTCCAGAAATGCACTGATGCCTTCGCGGTAGTCCCACGACCGGAACTGGTCCCGCGACGCAAGGCGTTCATCCCGCAGCGCATCGGCGGCGGTCTTGTCCAGTGCTTCATTGGCCACACGCTTGGCGCGCTGCAGGCCGATGGGACTTTTCTGGCAGATCACGGCAGCGACGGTGGCCACGGTGTCGGACAGCTGGTCGTCCGACACCACGTCGTTCAGCAGGCCGTATTGCAGCAGTTTTTGCGCAGGCAAAAATTCGCCGGTGAACAGC
>JBMOPR010000275.1:0-2806 GCA_049323075.1 Pseudomonadota bacterium | reverse complement strand
GCCGCCTGCGTCAGGTGTTGTCACGCAACTACATCCTGTTCGTTATCCTGCTCACTTCATGCGCAGCGGCCCTTTGCTATTCGCTGCTGTCCAGCAAGGACAACGTGGAGAAGACGGACGAGCTTATCAATCACACGCACGAAATCATCAATCTGGCAGAGCAAATGGCCGGACTGGTGGAAGGTATGCTGGCGTCGCAGCGGGGCTACCTGCTGTCCGGCGATACAGCCTTTCTGGACAAATACGAAAAGAACAAGGCCATCGTGTCGGAACAGCTGGCCAGGCTGAACGAACTTACCGCTGACAACAAATCTCAACAAAGCCGGCTTGACGAAGTCCGCAACTATTTCGCGCTGTTCACCAATCATCTGGAAGAACGCGCCGAGCGCTTTCAGCCGCAACCCCTGCCGGAACTGGTAGAAGGCGTCGCTGTGATCGATGACATCCGCACCAATATCGGCCGGATCAACCAGGCAGTTCTGGCGGAGGAGCACCAGTTGCTGCAACTGCGGGTACAGGCGCTGGAGCGGGAAAAAACCCAGTACGTAAATACCCTGGTGGCCGGCATCGTCGTTGGCACCGTTCTGCTGCTGGTGTTCAACGCATTTCTGCTCAATGCACAGGCGGGACGGTCGCAGGCAGAGGCCTCGCTCAAGGATTCCCAGGAGCGTTTCGCGCTGGCCGTGGAAGGAGCGCAGGACGGCATTTTCGACTGGAACATGCACGACAACACCCTGTATTTTTCTGCACAGTTCTTCCGTATCCTGGGTTACGAAAAAACACGGAACTACAGCCTGAACGATTTCATTGAACTGCTGCATCCGGATGACAAGGATAAAAGCTGGGCCACCATCGCTGCCGGTGATCGCCAGTGCAAACCGGAATATGCCCAGGAATTCCGCCTGCGCCACCAGTCGGGCCGCTGGATCTGGATTCAGGCCCGCGGCAAGATCCTGTTCGATGACAAGCTGTGCCCATACCGGATCGTTGGTGCCCACACCGACATCAGCCAGGTGGTACAGGCCAACGAGAAGTTACAGGTCGAACGAAATCTGGCGCAAAGCGCCAACCAGGCCAAAAGCGAATTCCTGGCCCACATGAGCCACGAGATCCGCACGCCACTGACCGCCATCAGCGGCATCGCCGAAATTCTTGAACGCCAGAAAGACACACTCACCGAACGCCAGCAGAAACTGGTGCACACCCTGGCCCTGAGCTCGTCTTCCCTCAAGGATCTGATCAGTGACGTGCTGGATTTCTCAAAAATAGAAAGCGGCGATATTGTGCTTGAAAACAAACCGTTCAGACTCGGTCCGCTTTTCGAGGAAATCGCCAGCATGATGGCCTTGAGGGCCAGCGAAAAAGGCATCAGCTTTTTGTACGATTGCAGCGAAGTCCGCGAGCTTTCATTTCAGGGCGACCGCTCCCGCATCCGGCAGATCTGTGTCAATCTGATCAGCAACGCGATCAAGTTCACCGAACAGGGCAAGGTCAGCGTCTCGGCCGCAGTGGAGCAGCGCGACAACCGGGCTTTTCTGCGAATCGATGTCGCCGACACCGGTATCGGCATCAGCGCGGACAACTTCGAACTGATCTTCGATCGGTTCAAACAGGTGCATTCCTCGGATTCGCGCAAATATGGCGGCACCGGCCTGGGCCTGCCCATTTCGAAACAACTGGCCACCCTGATGGGCGGCCTTATTACCGTCAGCAGCCAGGTGGGGGCCGGTTCCACTTTTTCACTGCTGTTGCCCATGCAGTCCCAGGTTGCTGCGATGCCGATGACCGAAGGACCGGTATCCGCCGCGCAACTGGACGCGGATATCAAGGCGCTCATTACTGAAGACTCCCGCGTGCTGGTGGTGGAGGACTACGCAGGCAATATTGCACTGGTGAGCTATATCCTGGACGAACTCGGCATCGGCTACGACGTTGCCACCACGGGACTGATGGCGCTGGACCTGTGGCAAAAGCGTGCCTACAACCTGGTGCTGATGGATATTCAGATGCCGGAAATGGACGGTTTTGCCGCCACCCAAAGTATCCGCCAGATCGAAAACGCCCACGGCCGCGTCCGCACGCCCATTGTCGGCATGACCGCCCACGCCCTGATGGGGGACCGCGACCGCTGCATCCAGGCCGGCATGGATAGCTACCTGCCCAAACCAATTGTGGAATCGGATCTCAAAAGCGTGATGCTGAAATACCTGAACACCGGTGCAACCGTCACAACGGCCTGATCCTGCGCCCGTTCTCAGCAGGCATGCCGGGCATCCGCCTCCGGGTCCTGCCCCAGCGCCAGCACCAATGCCTCGCGTGCGCGCGAAAGCCGCGAGCGTACGGTGCCAACTGGCAACTGCAGCAGCTCCGATACTTCGGCATACCGACGTCCTTCCAGACACACCCGGGACAATATCTCGCGGTGATCCTCTGACAACCGGGCCATGGCGCCCAGCACCGATTCCAATTCCAGCGTGATTTCCTGATCCGGCTCGACCGTCTCCTGATCAATGTAGTGCTGGGGATCGTACCGGGAATCGAAACGCACACTGCGACGGTAATGGGACACAAATGCGTTGTACATGATGCGCGACGTCCAGCCGAACAGATTGGAGCCGCGGTCGAAACTGCGCCTGCTTTCCAGCGACTTCAGCATGGTGCTTTGCAGAAGATCATCCGCATCGCAATTATTCCGGGTCAGCTTGATGGCAAAACGGCGGAGATTGGGCATCTCCCGTACCAGCTCGTGATGACTGAACATGGCGAAACTCCTTTATCGCTGTTTGACCCGGCAAAGGCTAGACCC
>JBMOPR010000274.1:0-2808 GCA_049323075.1 Pseudomonadota bacterium | reverse complement strand
TTTTTTCATGACACAGGTTTCCTTGAAAGCCGGGATGATGACGGTCGCGACAACCGGATGGCTGCAGCGCTGCACCAGCCTGTGCTGCACGGAACGATCAGGCTGGCACCCGGAACTACGCTGCAGCCGGGTTTGCAGATGCAGTGAAAAATTTACATTTTCCGGCTGCATCCAAACCGGCATCCGGCGCGTATGGGTTCTGAATGCCGTATAGATTCCAAATGAGTGTGGGCAGGGAGTTCCATCATGATCGAGGAAGCAGAACTGGTGATGCTGCTGGGACGGGTGGCCTGCGGCGATCAAAACGCCTTCAGCCGTCTTTACGAAACCATGTCACCGCGCATTTATGGTTTGTGCATGCGGCTGCTGGGCCGCCGGGATCTGGCCGAGGACGTGCTGCAGGATGCCTTCGTGCGCATCTGGCATCACGCGGGGGAATATCACGCCGAGCGCGGCACGCCCGCCGGCTGGATGCTGACGGTGGCGCGTTACCGGGCGCTGGATGTGTTGCGGCGGCGGCGCTTCGAATTGTCGCTGGATCACGACAGCCTGACGGAGCTGGCCGATGCCCGCCTGCAGGCAACCGATGCTGAAACGGACGACACCACTTTTCTGGCATTGCAGGGTTGCCTGGAGGAAATCAGTCCGCAGCAGCGCGATTCCATTCTGCAGGCTTTTTACCACGGCCAGACCCACGAACAACTCGCCACCCGCATGCAGGCGCCGCTGGGCACGGTAAAAAGCTGGGTAAGGCGCGGGCTGAGCAGTCTCAAGAGGTGCCTGGAACAATGAAAAAACTCAATGACGCAGGTGTGGAAGCACTGGCGGCGCAATATGTTCTGGGTGTACTCAAGGGGCCTGCGCGCAGCCGTTTCGAGCGCGAAATGATGCGGCACTGGCGGATACGGCAGGAAGTCTGGTTCTGGGAACGCCAGCTGCAACCGCTGGCTGAGCGCGGCCCTGCCATCACACCGCCGCCGCAGGTCTGGTCGCAACTGACACAGCGGCTGTGGCCGTCAACCGCGCGCACTGCAACGCCGGGCTGGCGGCGCTGGCTATGGCAGGGCTGGAGCCTTTCGGCAACGGCAGCCTCGGCCTTGCTGGCAACGGTTTTGTGGTGGCAGAGCACATTGTCGCCAACGGCACCGATTCCACAGGAGCAATGGCTCGCCATCGTGCAATCGCCACAAGCGGAACCCCTGTGGGTGGTGGACGCCGATGCGCGCGCCACCCAAGTGCGGCTGAAATCCATTGCCGCGCCAGCGGTGGATGCGCAGAAAGATTTTGAACTCTGGTTGTTACCGCGCCAGGGCGCGCCGCAATCCATTGGCATATTGCCCACGGGCCAGGTGGAAGTGACACTGCGATTGAGTGCGGCGCAATTCAAAGCCCTGCTGCAGAACCAGTCGCTGGCGATCAGCATCGAGCCCAAGGGCGGATCGCCCACTGGCCTGCCCACAGGGCCGGTCGTCTATCAAACCAAACTGCTGAAAATCTGAACGCAGTTTGCTCGCTTTCCATAACCAGCGCGCCATAACCAGAGTGGATTTCATTCGCTTTGGTTATGGCCTGTCGCGGCGTTGCCACTGTCTCTTTACATGCGCAACACCGCCTGCACTATACTGCGGGCATCATCAATGACGGGATGGTGTGATGGCGACGACTCAGCCAGATCCTGCTGGCGATACGCTGGCGCCCGTGCTGGCCGCAATCCAGCGCCGCGACCCGGCAGCGCTTGCGCAACTGTATGAACAGACGGCGGATCGTCTTTACGGACTGATTCACTGCCTGCTCAACAACGCGCAGGACGCCGAAGATGTTCTCAGCGAACTGTTTCTTGCGGTGTGGCACGAACCGCAACGCTATGACGCCACGCGCGGGCCGGTCATCGCCTGGCTGATGGTGATGGCCCGCTCACGCGCGCTTGATCTGCTGCGGCGGCACAAGCACATGCGATTCACTGTTGTGGAATCCGCGACCATCGACAACGACTTACTGCAAGCCGCTTCTCACGCCTCCTCCCCGATCGACATGCTGACGGCCTGGCAGGAAGGCAGCCGCGTGCAACGGGCTCTGTCACAATTGTCCGACATTCAGCGCCACCTGATTCTGCTGGCGTTTTTCAAAGGGCTTTCCCATGCCGAAATCGCCGCGTCCATGGACCTGCCACTGGGCACGGTCAAGTCGCATCTGCGTCGGGCCCAACAGACCCTGGAGCAATTGCTGAATGAATTCGCACCCGACACGGCGGAAAATCCATCCTGTTCCCTGAACACGGAATAAAAAACAGGCGGTCAGGTGCATCCGATTGCACCTGGCCTGCGTATCATTATCGGAAGCACACTGAGGAGGCGATCGCATGAGCGCCGCTGACAATACCGCTGACAACGATGACCGTCTTGCTCCCGCCGTGGTGGAGTGGCTGGCCGACGCCGTGTCGGCACCGCCGCTGCCCCCCGCGCGCAAGGAAGCAGTGTGGTCGCGGATACTGCAGCGCATTCACGCACCGGGGCCAGCCGGTACGTTGACCGTGCGGGCGAACGAAGGTGAATGGATTGCCTGCCTGCCCGGGGTGGATGTCAGGATTCTGTACGTGGACGAGGCGCAGAACACGCAAACGGCGCTATGGCGCATGCAGCCGGGCTCAGTGCTGCCGGCGCACGCCCATGCTGTGGATGAAGAATGTCTGGTGCTGGAAGGCGCGATCCGGTCGGGGGATTTTGTAGTGCGGCAGGGCGACTATCACCTGGGATTTGCCGGGCAGCCCCACCCGGACATCCACTCCGATGGTGGTGCATTACTGCTGAT
>JBMOPR010000273.1:0-2809 GCA_049323075.1 Pseudomonadota bacterium | reverse complement strand
ATGCCGGCGGCAATGATGGATGAACGCAGGTAGTTACCGTGCACGCCGGTAAACAGATTGGAGTACACGATATCGCCCGCGGTACCCTCCGTGATCGCCCGCTTGTAGGCCTCATCCGCATTGGCTTCACGGGTGGCGATGAACGCCGAACCGATGTAGCCCAGATCAGCCCCCATCGCCTGCGCCGCCAGCACCGCGCTGCCGGTGGCAATGCTGCCGGACAGTGCAATCGGCCCGTCAAACCACTCACGGGTTTCCTGCACCAGTGCAAACGGCGACTGTGTACCCGCATGACCACCCGCGCCGGTGCACACCAGAATCAAACCGTCAGCGCCTTTTTCGATGGCCTTGCGCGCAAAGGTCTGGTCGATCACGTCGTGCAGCACGATGCCGCCGTAGGAATGAATCGCATCGTTCACATCACGACGCGCACCCAGTGACGTAATCACGATGGGCACCTTGTACTTCACACACATTTCCACATCATGCTGCAAGCGGTCATTGGATTTGTGCACGATCTGGTTCACCGCGAACGGCGCTGCCGGCTGGTCCGGATGTGCCGCATCATGCGCCGCCAGTTCCGCCTGAATCCGTTGCAGCCATTCCTCCAGCACCGGGTCGGGGCGTGCGTTCAGCGCAGGGAAGGAACCGACAATGCCCGCCTTGCACTGCTCGATGACCAGAGTCGGATTTGACACGATGAACAGCGGGGACGCGATGACAGGCAGGCGCAGACGATCAAAAACAGCGGGTAACGACATGGGGATACTCCTCGTGTGAATGCCTTTCACTTTAATCCGGCATCGATGGAATTCAACCTGCCCCCATGATCCGCGCAGGACACTTTATGCACCCGGCCCCCAACCGGTTACAATTGCCGGCATGTGCATTGCGGCCGGGCATTCGTCCTGCAGGGAAAAAGCTCGCTGGATTCGGCCCCACGCGCTTCAATTCAGGTTGGAATCATGTTCTGATGTGCGGGTAAACTTGCTGGCCGCTGTATTGGCCATTGGACGCCTTGCTGATGAAATACAATGTGATACTGGTGGGAACGAGCTTTGCCTCATCATTCTTCCTGCATCGTCTGCTGCAACAGGCCACCAAGCCTCTGAACGTACTGGTCCTGGAACGGGGACCGTTGATTCCCCACGGGGAACAGGTCCAGAAACGCCGCTTGCCGGACGCCATCAAGCAGCACCTGGTATTCGATGAGCGCAAGCATCGCTGGATCACCAACGTGATGTTTGGCGGCAATTCCAACTGCTGGTTCGGCTGCACCCCCCGCATGCTGCCCAGCGATTTCAAACTGCGGCAGACCTATGGCGTCGGCTACGACTGGCCGCTGGACTACGCTACGCTGGAACCCTACTACTATGCCGCCGAGGACCTCATGTCCGTCGCCGGGCCAGACCGTACACCGTTTCCCAAAGCCAGACCCTACCCGCAGCCCCCACACCTGCTGAATGATTTCGATAAAGCCATTGCACAGCAATTTCCAGACAGCTTTTTCGTCCTGCCCACGGCACGCGCACGGGTCAACGGCCCCCGCCCGGCCTGCTGTGCCAGCGGCGTCTGCACCATCTGCCCGATCGACTCGAAATTCACCGTCCTGAATGGTTTCCGCGATCTGTATACCGATCCCCGCGTTACCCTGAAAATGAACAGTCAGGCCGTGCGCATCCAATTCAACGGCACACAGGCGGAAGGGATTTACGCGATCTGCGACGGCAAGGAAGCGTATTTTGCGGCAGACGCCATTGCACTGGGAGCCAACGCTGTCTACAACCCGCAGATCCTGCTGAAGTCCGGCGACACCTCCCCCCTGGTGGGCAAGGGCATCAACGAACAGATATCGTTTTCCGTCGACATCTTTCTCGACGGGCTGAACAATTATCAGGGCAGCACCAGCCTCACCGGCCACGGCTACATGTTTTACGACGGCGCCCACCGCGCGGAGCGGGCGGCCTGCATGGTGGAAACCTCGAATATTCCGATACTGCGCCCGGAACTGGGCCGATGGACCCAGCGCGCCCGCGTCAAATTCATCTTCGAGGATATTCCCGAGGACAGAAATTACATCAGCATCACCCAGGTGGGCAGCACGGAAAAAGCCCTGGTCAATTACCAGGGGCACAGCAGCTACACCCAGAAAGCCATCGATTTTGCCCGCGAATCCGGCGTTGACCAGCTGTTGCAGAACCTGCCGGTGGAACGCTATCACATCAGCGAACTGAACAAGACCGAAGCCCACGCCCTCGGCACGCTGCGTATGGGCGACGACCCTGCCTCCAGTGTCGTGGACCGCAATCTGGTGCACCACCGTTACCGCAATCTGCTGTGTCTGGGTTCGGGCGTGTTTCCCTCCAGCGCACCCGCCAATCCGACGCTGACTCTGAGCGCGCTGTCGTTGCGGGCAGCGGATTATTTTGTGCAGGAGGCTCTATGACCAGACGGGTCAATCCAAAGCTCTCGCGGCGTCTGTTCATTTTTTCCGGCATTGGCGCTGGCGCGGGACTTGGGCTGGGCGCGTTTTCCACCTTCCGGACACTGCGCACCACTCCGCATGCGCAGTTCGTCAAATTCATCAGAACGCAATTGCACTACGCCGCGATCAGTGACGCGGATCTGCTGCAGTACTATCAGGATTACCGCACCAACATTCTGAAAACGCGCGTGCCGGTGGGAATCAAATCCTTCCGGCAACTGGATTACTACCTGCTGGTACCAGAATCCCTGCGTGACCGGCTTCCACTACCCCGCCGTTTCAGAACGCTGGCGGAAGACATCATCTCCACGTTCATCAAGTCCA
>JBMOPR010000272.1:0-2813 GCA_049323075.1 Pseudomonadota bacterium | reverse complement strand
TGTGATGGACATGCTGGAGTCGGGCTCGCCCGGTATCGAGGATGTGGCGAAGCGCATGAACTGTTCCGGACGTACGTTGCAGCGGCGGCTGGCCGAGCGCAATCTGAATTACCAGATGTTGCTGGACAATATTCGCAAGGATGTGGCGATCGAATTGCTATCCACCACCGCGTTGCCCATCACGCAAATTGCAACCCGTACCGGCTTCGCGGATGACAGCACATTCCATCGTGCCTTCAAGCGCTGGACTGGCGCATCGCCCGGCGCCTATCGCAGCTGAATGCGGGCAATAAAAACAGCGAAGCCCGCAGTAGCGGGCTTCTTGTGGTGCTTGCTGTATCTAGTTGGCGAAATACATGTTATCCAGATAATCGTGCAAGGCATTCATCATTCTTTCTTCATCTTTCGACGTAAGCCAGAAAAGCACGTCAGTATCCAGTGAAATTCTCATAAGCTTCGACCTCCTATCGTCTTTGTCTGTTTTTGCGGCCCAGTCATCCTGATCCCGAGCGCGGGCAGGGTCAACCGGGGTACCTGTTACAAGCTGTTTCGCTCATAACCAGTAAGCATAAAAAGCGAATTTCTGGGGAGTGCTGGTTTTTAAAAAGCGCACAAATGCGGCGATGAGGCGGGTTGTGGAATAAGAAGGGCGGCTTTAGCGTAAAAAGTTAGAAGGGTGTTCGCCACTGCAAACACCCAGATGACCGCGGGTCGCTCCATCAGCCGATCAGATAGCCGCCATCGACCGCAATGCAGGTGCCGGTGGTGTAGCTGGCCGCATCCGAAGCCAGGTACAGCACAGTGCCGGCCATTTCGTCTGGCTGGGCTACACGGCCCATGGGCAGGTGAGGCATCAGCTGGTTCAGGATGGCATCGTTTTTTACCAGCGCTGCGGCGAATTTGGTGTCGGTCGGGCCGGGCAGGATCGCATTGACGCGAATACCGGCGCCAGCGCATTCCTTGGCAAAGGTTTTGGTCATGGAAATCACCGCCGCCTTGGTGATGGAATAAATACCCTGGAACGCACCGGGAATGATGCCATTCACCGATGCCACGTTGACGATGGCACCGCCGCCACCCTCGCGCATCAGCTTGCCGCCTTCCACCGACATGAAGAAATAGCCGCGAATATTCACGTCCACGGTTTTCTGGAATGCGCCCAGATCCGTGTCCAGCACATGGCCAAAGTAGGGATTGGTCGCCGCGTTGTTCACCAGAATGTTCAGTTTGCCGTGGGTCTGTTTGATGTGCGCAAAAATCCCCTTGATCTGGTCCATGTCGCCGATATGGCAGGCATAGGCTTCAGCTTTGCCACCAGCGCTGACGATGTCGTTCACCACGCGCTGGCAGTCTTCCACCTTGCGGCTGGACACGATCACATGGGCGCCCTGGGCCGCCAGCAGTCTGGCAATGCTTTCGCCAATGCCACGGGAAGCGCCGGTCACCAGTGCGATGCGGCCGGACAGATCAAACGGATTTTTCAGGTTCATCGGAATTGCCTCTTTCTTTATTGTGTTGCCTAGCGATGGGTCACCAATGACTTGTCCGCGCGGGCTTCAAAATGGGCGAAGTCATTGAAGTAGCGCAGACTGAGTTTGTCTGCGGTGAACAAAAGACAGGTGATCGAGCAATTCATGACGGCCCAGCTCAGTTCCACGATCTGATCGTCGTTCAGGCCCAGGCAGTGGCCGGTGATGTTGGCGATCGGGCCACCGGAGGAAAACACGGCGATGGATTTGGCGCCGTGCTGGCGCGCGGATTCCAGCGCATTGATGCTGCGGGTGCGAAACGCCAGCCAGGATTCGGAATATTCGTCGTCGTAATCGCCACTGCGCCAGCGCAGCATGGCTTTCTCGAATTCCTTCTGGAAGGCTTTGTGCGGATTGGATGACTGCGCCAGAAACCGGGCGAACTGCGTTTTGTCTTCCAGTTCGGGCCGGTGGCGCGCGAACACTTCCTCGTGATTGTATTCGTTGAACTCCGCCAGCCGGATCAGCGGCAAAGCGCATTGCATGGCGCCCAGGCATTGCTCTGCGGTTTGCGCGTGGCGTTGCATGGTGCCGGCGAATGCGGCATCAAACCGGATGCCGCGCTCCACCAGATATTCCCCCAGTACGCGGCCCTGTTGCAGGCCGCGTTCGCTGAGAGCGTCGTAATTGGCGCTGCCGAAGGATGCCTGGCCATGCCGGATCAGGTAGAGCGCCGCCATCGGATCAGATCTCGCCAGCCAGCAGTTCGTTGCACTGGCTTTCCAGGATTTTCACCATCTGGCCGAACGCACCGAAGGCCGGATTTTTGGTCTGGCCGTGGTAGAAGCGGTAATAGATCTGCTGCAGGATCACCGCCAGACGGAAGATGCCGTAGGCCCGGTAGAACACGAAATTGTCGGTGCTCAAGCCCATTTTGCCGCAGTAATAGTCGATCACTTCGTTGCGGTTGAGCATGCCCGGCAGGTGCGACGGCTGGCGGCGCAGCAATTGCGCGGCGGGCGGATCGTTCGCTTCCACCCAGTAGGCCAGGGTGTTGCCCAGGTCCATCAGCGGATCGCCCAGCGTTGCCATTTCCCAGTCCAGCACGCCGATGACTTGGGTCGGGTCCTGCGCGTCCAGCACCACGTTGTCCATGCGGTAATCGTTGTGGATGATGCAGACTTTCACCTGGGGCGGCATGTGTGCGTGCAGCCAGGCCATGATTTTTTCGAAGTCGGGCACGTCCGGAGTTTTGGCATCGTGATAGCGCTTCGACCAGCCTTCGATCTGGCGCACCACATAACCTTCGCCCTTGCCCAGATCCGCCAGACCGGCGGCCTGGTA
>JBMOPR010000271.1:0-2832 GCA_049323075.1 Pseudomonadota bacterium | reverse complement strand
GGCGGTTCCAGGCCGGAACCGCGGGTGATCAGCGGTGAGGACCGGGCGCCAGGACTTCGCGCTGGCCGTTGGTCTGCATTTCAGTCACCACGCCTGCCGCTTCCATCGCTTCGATCATTCTGGCGGCGCGATTATACCCGATTTTCAGCTTGCGCTGGACCGCGGAAATGGAGGCACGGCGGGATTCCAGTACGAACTCGACGGCCTGGTCATACAGGGGATCGGACTCGGAATCACCCCCGCCTTCGCCGCCTTCATCACCCGGTGCAGGACCCGATTCGTGGTTACCTTCCAGAATCTCGTCCAGATAGTCAGGTGCGCCACGGCGACGCCAGTCGTCACAGACGCGATGCACTTCGTCATCGTCCACGAACGCACCATGCACCCGCACCGGCAGCCCTGTGCCCGGCGGCAGGTACAGCATGTCACCGTGGCCCAGCAACTGTTCGGCACCGCCCTGATCCAGAATGGTCCGCGAATCGATCTTCGACGACACCTGGAACGCCATGCGGGTAGGCACGTTGGCCTTGATCAGACCGGTGATCACGTCCACCGACGGCCGCTGGGTGGCCAGAATCAGGTGAATACCGGCAGCACGGGCCTTTTGCGCAATCCGTGCGATCTGCTCTTCCACCTTTTTGCCCACAATCATCATCATGTCGGCGAATTCGTCGATCACCACCACGATGAAGGGCAGTCCGCCCAGTTCACGCGGCTGCTGCGAATCGATTTCCGGCTGGTGGAACGGGTCCATGATGGGCTCGCCGCGCTTGGCGGCATCCTTCACCTTTTTGTTGTAACCCGCCAGGTTGCGCACGCCCATGGCGGCCATCAGGCGATAACGCCGCTCCATCTCCGCCACGCACCAGCGCAATGCGTTGGACGCTTCCTTCATGTCGGTCACCACCGGTGTCAGCAGGTGGGGAATGTTGTCGTACACCGACAGTTCCAGCATTTTCGGATCAATCATGATCAGGCGCAGATCTTCCGGCGTGGCCTTGAACAGCATGCTGATCAGCATCGCATTCAGACCAACGGATTTACCGGAACCAGTGGTGCCCGCCACCAGCAGATGCGGCATCCGTTGCAGGTCGGCGATCACCGGCTTGCCGGAAATATCCTTGCCCAGCGCCAGCACCAGCGGCGATTGCGTTTTGTCGTAATCCTGAGACGCGATGATTTCACTCAGACGGATGATTTCCCGGCTCTCGTTGGGAATCTCGACCCCCACCACGGTCTTGCCGGGAATCACTTCCACCACCCGCACGCTCACAACTGCGAGCGACCGCGCCAGGTCCTTCGCCAGGTTGGTGATGCGACTCGCCTTCACACCGGCCGCAGGCTGGATTTCAAACCGTGTCACCACCGGGCCGGGCATCACGTTGACCACTTCCGCTTCCACGTTGAAATCCCGCAGCTTGATTTCCAGCAGGCGGGACATGCTTTCCAGCGTTTCGGTGGAATAGCCTTTCTTGGAATTCTTGTCCGCCACATCCAGCAGCGAAATCGGCGGCAGACTGCCTTCTGCAGCGGCATCGTATTCAAACAGCGGCTTCTGGCGCTCCTTCTCGACGCGCGTACTTTTTTCCACATCCGGCAACGGCAATTCGATCACCGGTGGCTTGCGGGTTTCCTGCTTGGCCTTGTCCTGCTTCAGCGATTCCTGGCGTTTTTTCAGCGACTGCTTTGCCACCTTCTCATCGTCTTTCGTGGCGGAAATACCATTGGGTTGCGTCCGGTTTTGCTGAATGCGCACCAGTTCCTGCTTCAACCAATCGATCAGTTTCAGCGTCAGCTTGCCGGTGCCATCAATCACCTTCAGCCAGGACACATCGGTGAACATGGTCATACCGGTGAGAAACATCGCCAGCAGAAACAGCGTGGCACCCAGCGCATTGAGATTGGACAGCGCCGCGCGTCCCACTTCAATTCCGAGAATGCCGCCGGCCGTGTTGCGCCCCAAAGAATCGATCTCAGGTAACGTGCCGGGAATCACCTTAAAATGCACGTACGCCAGACCGGTCGCCGCCACCATCGTCATCACAAAACCGAGGAAACGCAGCGACGCCATCAGCCAGCTCCACTGGGCCGACTTGTCACGCAGCACCAGCCATGCACGCCAGGCAATCAGAACGGGAAACAGATAAGCGAGATAACCAAACAGAGACATCAGCACACTGGCACACCAGGCACCAGCAGGACCACCCAGGTTGTGCACGCTGCGGGCACTGCCCAGGCTGCTCCAGCCCGGATCGTTGGCATCGAATGTGGCCAGCGCCGCCAGCAGATAAATGGACAGGAAGAACAGCGCGATGATGGCGCCTTCGCGCGCGCCCCGCACCAGCAGAACGGACCATTGGGGAATGTGGGGTTGAACCTGTTCTTTTTTCAAAACGCGCGTCCTTTAAGTCGGCCGGAACAGACAGGCTCCCGGCCGCAATGGCTTGTGATCCACTGATCCATTTTAGCGGCAAATCATGACTTTGCACAAACTTTAGGCAGCATCGCCTCAGGTTTGTGACCTAAGCGCCTAATGTTAAGCACCTATTGTACTGATTGCCGGGTCAGGATAACAAAGCCGGATGCACAATTCTGCCACCCGCAACATTAACCCCCTGCTGCAACGACGGCACCTGCTGCCATTGCCCGCCGGCCAGCTTGTGCACATAAGGCAGGATGGCGCCGGACAACGCCTGCGACGCCGTGCGCGGCACAGCCCCCGGCATATTCGTCACCCCCATGTGCATCACACCCTCCTCCACATAAACCGGGTTGCGGTAGTCCGTGGCACGAATGGTTTCGATGCAGCCACCCTGGTCGATGGAAATGTCG
>JBMOPR010000270.1:1405-2836 GCA_049323075.1 Pseudomonadota bacterium | reverse complement strand
TAGGGTGCCTGCTTTCTGTCCGGCGGCCGCCTGGGGTAGAATGCGCGCCGGTGCGGCGGTCACGTATGCTGACGCCGCTGATTTCCTGCCAGACGCCCTGGACTTACGCTCCAGCCCGCGAGGACAACATGATCAATGAGAACGCCGGCCAGCCCTATGTGGTGTGTGCCCTGTACAAGTTTGTTTCCCTGCCCGATTACGAAGCGCTGCGCCAGCCGTTGCTGGATTGCATGCTGGAACATGACGTGAAAGGCACCTTGCTGCTGGCCCAGGAGGGCGTCAATGGCACGGTGGCCGGCAGCCGCGAAGGCGTTGATGCACTGCTGGCCTGGCTGCGCCGCGATCCGCGTCTGGCCGACCTGAGCTGGAAGGAATCCTACGACACCATCGAACCTTTCTACCGCACCAAGGTGAAGCTGAAAAAGGAAATCGTCACCATGGGCGTGGAGGGCATCGACCCGCGCCAGGTGGTGGGCACTTATGTGAAGCCCGCCGACTGGAACGCGCTGATTTCCGATCCCGATGTGGTGCTGATTGATACCCGCAATGATTACGAAGTGGATATCGGCACGTTCAAGAACGCCGTCAATCCGCGCACCACGACGTTCCGCGAATTTCCCGATTACGTGAAGGACAATCTTGATCCGGCGAAGCACAAGAAGGTTGCGATGTTCTGCACCGGTGGTATCCGCTGCGAGAAATCCACCGCGTATCTGAAAGAGCAGGGCTTCGACGAGGTGTATCACCTGCAGGGCGGCATTCTGCAATATCTGCAGGACGTGCCGCCGGAGCAATCCCTGTGGCAGGGCGAGTGTTTTGTTTTCGACAACCGCGTCACCGTGAATCACCTGTTGCAGAAGGGCAATTTCGATCAGTGCCACGCCTGTCGCCGTCCCATTTCTGAGGACGATAAAAAATCGCAGTTTTATGTGCCCGGTGTGAGCTGCCATCACTGTCACAACGAACATGATCCGGAACAGGTCGCCCGTTACCAGCAGCGGGAAAAGCAGATGCAGCTGGCGAAGAAGCGGGGCGAGCGTCATCTGGGCAGCAACCAGCTGCGGGTGCGGCAGGAACGGCGGGCGGAAAAGATCGCGAAGAAGAATGCGCAGAAGCCTGCCGGCGCAGCGGGTGAGTAAGACCGATTGCCAGCGGGAATAAGGGTGTCTATGCTCTAATGCCGACGTTGCCCAGCCGAATCCCTGGCTGATGCCGCTGATCATTGGCGGCGCCGTCGTCGGTTTTGTGCTGGCGTTGATCTGCTCCTTCAAGAAGACTACCGCGCCCGTGATCGCGCCCCTGTATGCGCTGGCCGAAGGTCTGTTCCTGGGGGGTATTTCCGCGTTTTTCGAGACCCGTTTTCCCGGCATCGTGATGCAGGCGGTGGGGCTGACTTTCGGACCCCTGTTTGCGTTGTTGATGGCGTATCGC
>JBMOPR010000270.1:0-1395 GCA_049323075.1 Pseudomonadota bacterium | reverse complement strand
GCAGCGGCCTGATCAAGGCGACCGAGAACTTCAAGCTGGGCGTGGTGGCTGCCACCGGTGCCATCTTCCTGCTGTATCTGGTGAATATCGTCATGCGCCTGTTCGGTTTTGACGGCATGGGCTTCATTCACGAAGGCGGCACCTTCGGCATCATCTTCAGCCTGGTGGTGGTGACGATTGCGGCGCTGAATCTGGTGCTGGATTTCGATTTCATCGAAAACGGTGTCGAGATCGGCGCGCCGAAGTATATGGAGTGGTACGCCGCGTTCGGCCTGATCGTGACGCTGATCTGGTTGTACCTGGAAATGCTGCGTCTGCTGTCGAAGTTGCGCGGCGACTGAAGGCGCCGGTCCGGCTGACCGGTGTGCAAGTTGAACAAGGCGCGGTATCCTGTGGGAACCGCGCCTTTTTTGTTCCTCCACACTACTGCCGTGACCCTCATGACCCATTCTGTTGCTACTGGTTATCAAGCTGAATATCAGGCCTCCATTTCCAATCCGGCTGCATTCTGGGCGGAAAAAGCCCGGGATATTGCCTGGTTCAAGCCACCCCAAACCATTCTCAGCCAGGATGCCAATGGCATGGATCGCTGGTTTGCCGACGGTGAGTTGAATACCGCGTATCTGGCGCTGGATCATCACGTGGCCGAAGGGCGCGGCGAGCAGTGCGCGCTGATTTACGATTCACCGGTGACCGGTGCGAAGAAAACCTACAGCTATCGCGCATTGCGTGATGAAGTTGCGCGCTTTGCTGGCGTCTTGCGCGCGCAAGGTGTGGGCAAGGGTGATCGGGTGGTGATTTACATGCCGATGATTCCCGAAGCGGTGATTGCCATGCTGGCGGTGGCGCGGCTGGGTGCGATTCACTCGGTGGTGTTTGGTGGTTTTGCGCCGCACGAACTGGCGCTGCGCATCGACGATGCCGAGCCCAGGGTGATTGTGTCGGCGTCGTGCGGGATCGAGTTTGCCAACGTGATTGCCTACAAGCCGCTGCTGGATGAGGCGATCGTCAAGGCCCGTTTCAAACCGGCGCGCTGTATTGTCGTGCAGCGCCCGCAACTGGCGGCGGTGATGCAGGAAGGCCGTGATATCGATTGGGCATCGGCCATGCAAACGGCGACCCCGGCTGATTGCGTTCCGGTGCTCAGCACTGATCCGCTTTATATTCTTTATACCTCGGGCACCACCGGCAAACCCAAAGGGGTGGTGCGTGACAACGGCGGGCATGCCGTGGCGATGAAATACAGCATGAAGGCGGTGTATGACATTGCGCCCGGTGATGTGTTCTGGGCGGCGTCGGATGTGGGCTGGGTGGTGGGGCATTCCTATATCGTGTATGCGCCGCTGATTGCCGGTGCGACGACGGTTCTGTACGAAGGCAAACCCATCAAGACCC
>JBMOPR010000269.1:0-2841 GCA_049323075.1 Pseudomonadota bacterium | reverse complement strand
ATTCAACGCAGACTGCAGCGCCTTCACCTGCTCCAGCGTCAGTCGCGGCAGGTCCGGTGGCGTGCGTTGCAGCGGGCCTTCACCCTTGATGCGATCGGCAAGGTGCCCCACCGCGATGGCATAAAACTCAGAGCGATTCCATTTCATGATCACATCGAAATTGTCGTACACGATGAATGCGGGACCGGTGTGTCCACTGGGCACCAGGATCGCGCCCTGTAAATCCTGCGCCGGCAACGGCTTACCATCGGGAAGCGTGACACCGAGCATGCGCCATTCCTGCAGCGATTTGTGTTGCTGCAAATTCGCCTGCGCGTAATCGAAATTTGCCGGCAGCAACACTTCGCGGCCCCAGCGCCGGTTTTTCTGCCAGCCGATCTGGTTCAGATAATTCGCGGCCGACGTCATGGCATCGGGAATGCTGCGCCACAAATCGGGCTTGCCACTGCTGTCGGCATCGACCGCGTAACGGCGGTAATTGGTGGGCATGAACTGCATGTTGCCCACGGCGCCGGCCCAGGAGCCGATGAATTTTTCCGGCGTCACGGTGCCGCTGTCCACCAGCTGCAGGGCCTCCAGCAATTCCAGGGTGAAGTATTCGCTGCGGCGAGGATCGCAGGCCAGGGTGGCCAGTGAATCCAGCACCGGCATCTTGCCCAGAAAACTGCCGTAGTTGGTTTCCAGCCCCCAGAACGCCAGCAGATAGTGCGGCGGCACGCCGTAATCGCGTTCCAGTTGCTGCAGCAGCGCACGATGCTGCGACAGCAGTTTGCGGCCTTGCTCAATGCGCTGGTCGGTGACGCGCAGCGTCAGGTAGTTGCGGAAAGTCTCGCTGAATTCCGGCTGCTTGCGATCCAGCTCGATCACCCGCGGCACATACTGCACCTGGCCCAGCACCTGCTCCACGGTGGCAGCCGATATGCCGGCGTTTCGCGCGCGCTGCTGCAACTGTGGAATGCAGGTGGCAAAATCCGGCTGCGGCAGCGGTGGGTGGCGGGTCTCGCTGGATGCCGGTCCGGCATCAGGTGCCGCATCCGGAACCACAGCCGCCGGCGCAGGTGCGGGCGCCTCCACCGGCGCAGGAGCAACGGTTTCCTGCGACGCACAGGCGGCCAGACTGCACAGCAACAATGCCGTACCGAGGGCTTTCAGCGGCGGAAAAAACGTCGCCCGAAAACTGGGAAGAACAGAAGCAGGGGATTGACGCAGCAACATGGTGTCCTTTTACAGGAATGAGGCGGTCGCCTGAGCCACCGCCGGGATGCTGCTTTTTTACCTTATCGCGCGGGGAAGTAAAAGTGCGGGATGGCGAAGGCAGGGAGCACGCCCTACTTCGCCACCTGATAAACACCCTGGCTACGCAGATATTCTTCGTAGCTGCCGCTGAAATCAACGATCCTGCCACCTGGCTGCATTTCGATGATGCGCGTGGCCACCGACGACACGAATTCGCGGTCGTGGCTGACGAAGATCAGCGTTCCGGGATAATTTTCCAGCGCCAGGTTCAGTGCCTCGATGGATTCCATGTCCAGGTGGTTGGTGGGTTCGTCCATCACCAGCACGTTGGGCCGTTGCAGGATCAGCTTGCCGAACAGCATGCGGCCCTGTTCGCCGCCGGACAGCGACTGCACCTTCTTGCCGATATCGTCCTGCCCGAACAGCATCCGCCCCAGGGTGCCACGAATCAGCTGCTCATCGCCGCGCTCCGGCTTCCACTGCATCATCCACTGGAACAGAGTGAGTTCCTGCAGAAAGTCGTCGCCGTGATCCTGGCCATAGTAGCCAATCTCGGCATTCTCGGCCCATTTCACTTCACCGGACTGCGGCGCCATTTCACCGATCATGGTGCGCAGCAGCGTGGTCTTGCCGATCCCGTTGGGGCCGATGATGGCAACACGCTCACCCGCTTCCACCAGCAGGCTGAAACGCTTGATCAGTACGTTGTCACCATAGCCCTGATTCAGGTCGATCAGTTCCAGCGCCTGGCGATGCAGCTTCTTGTTCTGGTCGAACCGGATAAACGGGCTGACGCGGCTCGACGGTTTGATTTCGGTGAGCTCGATTTTGTCGATCTGCTTGGCCCGGGACGTGGCCTGCTTGGCTTTCGATGCGTTCGCCGAAAAACGGCTGACGAAGGTCTGCAGCTCGGCAATCTTCGCCAGTTTCTTTTCATTGTCCGCCTGCATCTGTTCACGGGCCATGGTGGAGGCCGTCATGAACGCATCATAGTTGCCGGGGTAAATCCTGATTTCGCCGTAGTCCAGATCCGCCATGTGCGTGCACACGCTGTTGAGAAAGTGACGGTCGTGGGAAATGATGATCATGGTGCTGGTGCGGTCTTTCAGAATATCTTCCAGCCAGCGGATGGTGTTGATATCCAGGTGGTTGGTCGGTTCGTCCAATAACAGAATATCGGGATCGGAAAACAGCGCCTGCGCCAGCAGCACACGCAGTTTCCAGCCTGGTGCCACCGCGCTCATGAGGCCGGAATGCTGCTCCAGCGGAATACCCAGGCCCAGCAACAGTTCACCGGCGCGCGATTCGGCGGTGTAGCCATCCATCTCGCCAAATTCCACTTCCAGTTCCGCCACGCGGATGCCGTCTTCTTCCGACATGTCCGCCATTGAATAAATGCGGTCGCGCTCTTCCTTGACTTTCCACAGTTCGGCGTGGCCCATGATCACCGTATCCACCACCGTGAATTCCTCATAGGCAAACTGATCCTGGCGCAACTTGCCCAGACGCTCGTTCATGTCGATGGAGACATTGCCTGCGCTGGGTTCCAGCTCACCGCCCAGGATTTTCATGAACGTGGATTTGCCGCAGCCGTTGGCGCCGATC
>JBMOPR010000268.1:0-2842 GCA_049323075.1 Pseudomonadota bacterium | reverse complement strand
TCCCGAAATGCAAACCGCCCAGATCGCTCCTTGATCCGCCAGCTCCGCATCCAAAACCGAAACGCGCACATTACAGAACCCGAAGTTGAACCGAGACCATGACCCTACACCTGCACAACACCCTGACCCAGCAAAAAGAAATCTTCACGCCGCTGAACCCGAATCAGGTCACCATGTACGTGTGCGGGCCCACGGTCTACAACTTCGTCCACATCGGCAACGCGCGCCCGGTGGTGGTGTTCGACACGTTATTCCGCTTGCTGCAGCGTCACTTCCCCAAGGTGATCTACGCCCGCAACGTCACCGATGTGGACGACAAGATCAACGCCGCAGCGAAAGCCAACAACGAATCGATCCGCGACTTCGCCGAACGTTATGCCATCGCCTATCGCGAGGACATGGGCAATCTCAACAATCTGCCGCCCACCCTTGAGCCCTACGCCACCGACAATATCGACGCCATGATCGAACAGATCCAGGCGCTGATCAAAAACGGCCACGCATACGAAGCGGAAGGCCACGTACTGTTCCAGGTGAGCACCGATCCCCAGTACGGCAAGCTGTCCAAGCGCAACATGGACGACATGATCGCCGGCGCGCGGGTGGAAGTGGCGCCCTACAAAAAGGAACCGGCAGACTTCGTATTGTGGAAGCCATCCAGTGACGACCTTCCGGGCTGGGACAGCCCCTGGGGCCGCGGCCGTCCGGGCTGGCACATCGAATGCTCCGCCATGATCAGCAAACACCTGGGCAAGACCATCGACATTCACGGCGGCGGCATGGACCTGATCTTCCCGCACCATGAAAACGAAATCGCCCAGGGCACCTGCTGCCACGAACATGGCCAGGAAGCGTTCGTGCGTTACTGGCTGCACAACGGTTATCTGAATATCGACGGCGAGAAAATGTCGAAGTCGCTCGGCAATTTCCGCACCGTGCGCGATCTGCTGCAGGAGTGGCCCGGCGAAGTGATCCGTTATGCGCTGCTCACCGCGCATTATCGCAAGCCGCTGGATTTCAGCGGTGATCTGCTGGCGAACGCGAAATCCAGTCTGGACCGCCTGTACAACACGCTGCGGGAATCGCCGCTGGCCATTGATACCAATGTGCGGCATCCGCAACTGGACGAACTGGAAAAACATCTGCAGGACGATCTTGCCACGCCACAGGCGCTGGCGGTGTTGCACGCGCTGGCGGGTGAAATCAACAAGTCACAGGGCGAAGAAAAAATCCGGCTGCAAAAGGTACTGCGCAAGGCGGGCGATTGCCTGGGACTGCTGAATCAGGATTCCGAAAGCTGGTTCAAGTGGCAGCCGGCCGGCAAAACCGGCGGTTTGAGCGATGCTGAAATCGACGCCCTGATTGTGGAACGCAACGACGCGAAAAAAGCAAAAAACTTTGGACGCGCCGATGAAATCCGCAAGCAACTGAAAGACCAGGGCATCGTGCTGGAAGATTCAAAAGACGGCACGCGCTGGACGCGGGAATAATCAAAAGGCCCTGATCAGGCCGGATTCCCACCGTCCCGCTTGCCACCGCGCTGGGATGCCTGCAGCAGCACGTCTTCGATCAGTTTTTCCGGATCGTCTGCCAACGTGGTGAACTGCTCTTCCAGCAGCAGATGACTCAGGCCATGCACCAGCGCCCATGCATGCACCATGCCGTTGACGACGCGCGGGTCCGCTGCATCGCGCTTGCTGGCGGCAGCAACGGATGCGAGCAGCGGCTCAATCGAGCGCTTCTCGGCCTGCTCCAGCTCGTCCGTACGATGGGATTTGGCGAAACGGCCGAACATCAGCCGGAACAGCGCCGGATTGTCGCGGGCGAAGTGAATATAGGCGCGGCCTGCAATCAACATCGACTCCACCGCATCTTTCGCGCCTTCCCGTGCAGCCACCTGGGTCACCCCCAGACGGCGGAACCCCTCCGCCGCCAGCGCCATCAGCAGCGCATCCTTGTCGGCGAAATGGCGATACACCGCATTGGCCGACACCCCCGCCTGGCGGGCGATTTCCCGCAGGCTCAAACTGTCAGCCGGGGTGGATTCCAGCAGTTCCAGACCAGCCGCCACCAGCGCCTCCCGCAGGTTGCCGTGGTGGTAGGTTGTCTTCAGCGCCGGTTTGGCGTCGGCAACAGCGGACTGCGACGTCGGATCAGACTTCATGTTGACACCGTGAACATTCAAGGATTAGCATGTTGACATTGTAAACATTGGATCATTTGTCCGCCAGAGGAGAACCCCATGCAATCCACCGTCGCCCCCGTCAATGAATCTCTGGCTATCTGGCACGAGATGATCCGCAGCGGCGACCTGAGCCGGCTGCCAGACCTGCTGCACCCGGACGCCCAGTTCCGCTCCCCCATGGCGTACAAACCCTACCGCAGCGCCCAGGCCGTGGCACTCATCCTCACCACCGTGGCCCGGGTGTTCGAGGATTTCCATTACCACCGCGAATTCATCAGCTCCAACGGACTCGACGTCGTGCTGGAATTCAGCGCCCGAGTTGGCGACAAAGGGCTGAAAGGTATCGACATGATCCAGTTCGACGCCGACGGCCGGATCACCGATTTCGAAGTAATGATCCGGCCCTTCAACGCCCTGCAGGCACTGGGCGGCGCCATGGCAGAACGCCTCGGTGCCATCCTGCCCGCCTTCAAAGGCACTGGCGGCTGATCGCCAACGCAAGACCAATCCAACAAGGTCAACCCAACAAGGAGAGTCCCATGAGCCTGCCCCGCCTGCTCGATGATCTTGCAGTCAACACCGTTGAATGGACCGCCCGGCAGATCCGGAAACAGGTGCCCTACTCACCGTCCAATCCATTTCTGGAAGGGCCTTATG
>JBMOPR010000267.1:0-2844 GCA_049323075.1 Pseudomonadota bacterium | reverse complement strand
GCTTCAGCGGCATCATGCGCAAGGACACCAGGGTATCCTCGGCCTTGTTCATCCTCGACACATTGTCGAATGGGCCCACGTTGACCCGGTACCAGCCGGCGCCCGTGGCAGGATCAGCACTCTGATAGGACGCTTCCATACCGAGCGAACGCAGCTTCTGCACCAGTCGCTGGGCTTCCGCCAGATCCCGCACTGACGCTGCCTGCAGCATGTAGCGCTGTCCGGCCCGCTTGCGGTCTTCCTCGGTAATGTAGACGCCACGCTGTACCGGCACACTCCAGGAACTCCCCGCCAGCGAATCGTAGAAGCCGAATTGTGGCTCGCCAGAGCGGGAATTCTTGACCTTCTCCTCGAATGCCGCGATTTCCGCACTAATGGGGGAAGACTTATCTGCCGTCTTGACCGACTTGCCCTTTTGCTCGCGACTGGCTTCGACTGCCTCGATCTCCATGGCGGCCTGGTACTCGGAGGCTTCACGGGCACCCGGTACAAAATCCGGTTCTGGCGCATCGGCTGGCAGCCAACGCTTTATGCCAAGCGCAGCGAGGATGACCAGGCTCGCCAGCAGGATACGTCCTATGGGGCGGCGCGTTCTGCGCGCCGCAGGAAGCGGGCGAACCGATTTGGGTGTTCTTGGGAGCGTGGCAAAATCGTGAATCATATTCCCTATGACAGACTGACAGGCAAATTGATCATATCAACCGGGTAACTGGCTAAACTATAGACCATATATCCAATATTGATCATTATTTGTGAAAAATTATAAGCTTACAAGGCGAAGTTGAGCCCTGAAAACAGGTAATTTTGCTAATTGCAGCATAGGCCGCACGTTTACCGGACACACCCTCGCCCCCTCACACCGTTTCCGGGATCTGCCTCGCCCGGCAACTTTGCCGGATAGTCCTGTCTAACCGTTTGAAAATCGCTGGATTTTGGGCTCCGCCTCGGATTGAACGGCGACCGAAAGCAACTGATAATGACCCGATCCTAATGTATAACTCCCTTTCCAGGACCTTGAACATGCCTTTTAAAATCCGCTCCCTCAGCCTTTTACCTTCTCTGATCGGCGTAACCGCGCTGGCCCTCTCGGGCGCAAGCCAGGCACACACGCTGGACCTGGGCATCAACAACGACGCCGTTGCACTTGATTACAGCGGCCAACTGCCCAAATCCGAACTGAACCTGGGTGGCGGCTTCCTGCACCACAAGGACAATGGCGATGCGTACTACGCCAGCCTGTTCGTGGCGGACAGCGTCAACAAGGAATCCGGATTGCTGGCGGGCCTTGGCGCCCGCTTCTATTTCCTCGACGCCGACGAAGGCAGCACAGATGGCAAGAGCCTGGCGCTGGGTGGTTTTCTGAACTGGGACCTGCCATCGGTACCTAACCTCAGCCTGCGGGGTGACCTTTATTACGCCCCTGACGTTTTGTCATTCGATGACATCGAGAATTTCGCCGACGTTTCCGCCCGCGTGCAGTATCGGGTGATCGAGCAGGCGTGGGTGTATCTGGGTTATCGCCGCCTGATGCTGGAAGACGAACTGTCGCGGGATTTCAACCTCGAAGAAGGCGGTTTCGTTGGCATGCTGATCTGGTTCTGACGCAAGGGCAATGCCTGACGGTCTGGCCGGGCCGGTGCTAAGCTTCTTTTACCAGTCATTAAGAGGTGGTGGATGATGGCACGCGGCTCGGAGCAGACCCGGTGACAAAAAGACAGGCTTTCTCGACCGTTTGGGGCAGGCTGCCAGGTTGCATGCTTGCGCTCAACTGCGGCATGACAGCTCTGCTTCCTGCCGCCTCTCTGGCGCAGCCCAGCGGTGGAGTGGTTGCAAGCGGTGACGGCACTATCACGTCGGGCCCCGTGACGTCAGTGCAGCAAAACAGCGAGCATCTGGCCATCAACTGGGGCTCCTTCAACATCCAGCCAGGGGAACAGGTGATATTCGTTCAACCCGGCACATCCTCAGTGGCGCTGAACCGCGATTTTTCCGGTATTCCCAGCGAACTGTTCGGCAGCCTCCAGGCCAATGGCCAGGTATTCCTCCTGAATACCGCTGGTGTGCTGATCGGACCCTCAGCCACCATCAATGTTGGCGGTCTTCTGGTATCGGATCTGTCGCTGAGCGACGATGAATTTGCCCGCCTCCAGGCCGAAAACCAGATGACCCTGACTGAAACCAATCCCGCAGCCGGCGGAATCGTCAACCAGGGCTCAGTGACATCCAGTACCCGCAACGGCATAACACTGATTGGCCAGTACATCGATAATGCCGGTACCCTCACCGCCAACAACGGCAACATCAATCTTGCCATTGCGAATGGCCCCATCGTCGTAACGGATTCGTCGGGCATGCTCGGTGTGCAACTCAGCCAGGGACTGGGCCAGAACCTGGCTCCCAGCGGTGCATTGCTGAATAACAGCGGTGAGATCCGTGCGGTGCAGGGCAATATTGCCATCAATATCCGGTACCAGAGTGGATTAAATGTGCAGGCTGTCAACAATACCGGACTGGTGAACGCCGTGGGTATCGGATATGGGAACATCGACCAGAATATTGTGCTGGAACCTGCCCCAGTCGATCCCGGTGATCAGAGCGATGCGGTCGACATTATTTCCGATTCCTTCGTGAAAGAAACGGACGACAGCTCGAAAGGCCTTGCAGGTGACGCGCCGCGCAAACCGGCGACCAACGTCGATGAATTGATCTCCAGCTGCAATGAGGACGAGAACGATAGCAACGAATGCAAGAAACAGAATGCGATCAAACGCTATCTGGGACGGTTGCTGATCGGAGGCAGCCTGCCGGACTGAGTTCAGGCCTGGTGAAAGAATTTGTAGTTGC
>JBMOPR010000266.1:0-2846 GCA_049323075.1 Pseudomonadota bacterium | reverse complement strand
GTACCTGCAGGTGCCTGCCATCGAAAATATCTCGCTGGACACCCTGATTCTGCTGATTCTGTCGGTGGTGTTGCTGGTGCCCCGGATGCTGGGGCGGCGCTGAGGTCTTGCTGGCGGTCAGTCGTCGTCGAGCGGCGTGCCCGGCTTGCGGGGGCGGCTGCGGGTGGCCATTTTCAGGCTGTCGCCCATCAGGTCCAGTCCGGTTTTGGCGATCGTGCGCGTGGTTTCCCGCAGCACTTCGCGGGAGGGTAACGATTTCACTCCTTCCAGCATGCCTTGTTTTACCCGCTGTTCGATCTCGGGCCCCACTTCTGCCTTGAACCGTTCGATGGCTTCTTTAATCGCGGTGTCGTAGCGGTCCCTGGCCTGGCGGCGCAGGACATAGAAGCCGATGGCGAGGGTGAATACACTGGACAGCAGGGCCGTGGCAACCACGGTGAACAGGGTGATACCCATGCTCAATGGCCCGCCTTGTCGAGTTCTTCGGCAATCTGTTCCATGGCGGCGGCCAGCCGGTCGATCTTGTCGTGCAGCAGATCCAGATCCGATTTGCGGCTGATGCCCAGCCGGCCCAGCGCCGATGACACCCGCAGGTCAAACGCGCGCTCGATGCGGTCCATGGTCTGGTTGGCCCTGTTTTTCAGTTCATCCAGTTTGGAATCCGCCACCAGTTGCTGGCCACGGGAATTGTTCTCTTTTTCAAACACCTGGCCTCTTTCCACCAGCCGCTCAAATTCCTCTTTGCCTTCCTCCTCCATCAGCGCATAGGCACCCAGCCCGGCCAGCCAGATCTTGTTGGAGTTGCGCTTGATTTCGTCGGATTTGCTCATGGGGTGTCCTTGTTGTGCTTCCGTGGCGGGTGGGTCTGGTCCATAGTGTTCGGTACTGAAACAAGCTTATCACCCGATCTTTGCAGGTGCTAAGCTGGCCAGGGTGTCGAAGGAAAATATAACCTATGGACAAAGCCCGGTCAGGTCAAGCCGACCTGCGGGTTGAAACTTAATTTTTTAGGATCGAGTCCGGAGGAACGAGCCATGCAACAGTCGGCGATCGATGCAGCCAGAAAAGCAGCGTTGAATGCGACGCAAGCCATTGCGGGCGACAAGGCGATGGCGCTGCTGAACCGCGCCTTTTCCAAGGCGGGCCTGAATGTGGCGGCGATAGTGCTGCAGCTTTATTACGTGGCGCGCTCGCCCGAGGTGCCGGTCTGGGCCAAGACGGCGATCTTCGGCGCGCTGGGTTATTTCGTGCTGGTGCCCGATGCGATTCCGGATGTGGCACCGGTGCTGGGATTCACCGATGACCTGGCGGTGCTGGCGTCGGCCCTGACCGGTGCGGCGGGTTACGTGACACCGGAAATGCGGCAGCGGATTCGCGAGCGTCTGCGTGGCTGGTTTGGTGAAAAGGCAGACGAAGTGATCCTGGCGCCGGAGCCGGTTCTGGCGCTGGAAGATCACGCCGGCGATGCGGGGAAAAGCAAGACATAACCCGAAGCGTTCTATAAACTGTGCCCTTCGCAACGAACAGCACGGGGATGGCATCATGCGTCGAGTGGTTTTCAATCAGAAAGGTGGCGTCGGCAAATCCAGCATTGCATCCAACCTGGCGGCCATCAGCGCCGCACGCGGCCTGAAAACGTTGCTGATCGACCTGGACCCCCAGTGCAATTCCACCCAGTACCTGCTGGGTCGCGATTTTCAGACCGGCGAATCCGATGTCGGTATTTTCTTCGCGCAGTCGCTCACCTTCCGCCATCGCAACAGCAAGAATCTGGAAGATTTCATTACACCCTCCCGCTACGACAACCTGCACGTGATTGCTGCGAACCCCGAACTGGGCGAGATCATGTCGCAGCTGGAAGCCAAGCATAAAATTTTCAAGCTGCGGGATGCGCTGGCGTCGATCACCGATTACGACGCAATCTATATCGACACGCCGCCGGCTTTCAATTTCTACACACTGTCGGCGCTGATTGCGGCGGACAGCTGCCTGATTCCGTTCGACTGCGACGAGTTTTCCCGCCAGGCGCTGTACAACCTGATCGAGAACGTGGAAGAAACCCGCGCTGATCACAACGAGAGCCTGGAAGTGGAAGGCATCATCGTCAACCAGTTCCAGCCCCGCGCCAGTCTGCCCACGCGCATGGTGGACGAGCTGAAGGAAGAGGGCCTGCCGATTCTGGACCGGTTTATTTCGTCGTCGATCAAGATGCGCGAATCCCACGACCTGGGCGTGCCCCTGATTTACATGGCGCCCAAGCATAAACTGACGCAGGAATTCGTGGAGCTGTTTGAGTTGCTGCATCCGGGTTTTGCGGCAGCGAAGAAAACCGATGAGGAAGTGGAGTCGGAGACAGCCTGAATTTTTCTGACAGGCACGTTGCGGCAACAGGTGTGTCGTACGCTGCGAAAATAAAAAAGGGTTCGCCGGCAGATCTGGCGAACCCTTTTTTGTGTTGGCATGTTGATGCCCGCAGTTATTTTTTTGCCGGTACGTTGGTGGCTGCGAGGCTGGCATTCATCCGCCGCCGGTGCGACCAGCGCAGCAATATAACGCCGATACCTCCCAGCAGCAGGGCAGGCGGTCCAATGCGCAGCAGGATTTCCTCTGTGGTGGGCGGGCGCAGAATCGCCAGCAATGGCTTCTCCGGAAAATGCCGGTCGATATCGGCCTTTACCTGTGCAGCATCCACCTGCTGCAGCAGCGCCACCAGATCCGGCATGGAACCACGGGCGCGGATGATGTGCCGATAGTGCCGGTAAACCTGTGCCAGTTCGGCGTTGTCGCGCTGTTTGCTTTCGAATTCCAGAATCAGTTTTTGCCGTAGCCGTTCCACGTCGGCCTGG
>JBMOPR010000265.1:0-2855 GCA_049323075.1 Pseudomonadota bacterium | reverse complement strand
TTGCCACCACCACCGACTGGCCCCATCCGCTGGCGGCACCGGAACGCTGGTACCTGCGTGGTGACGGCAGCCTGTCGCGCTCAGCCCCCGACAGCGAAGAAACCGGCCATACGATGACCAACCCGGAACACCCTGCAGGCCGCGCTTTCCGCAACGGTGCGATGCTGGGCTTTGAAGTGGAGATCAACGACGGCACCGAATGCAGCCGCAGTTACGAGCAATGGATTCTGGGCCTCACCCTGCCCAAGTCCTGCTTCAGCAATGCCGACAAGACGCCCCAGCAGCGCGTGGTTTTCGAAAGCGCACCGATGGAAGAGGACTACTACATCAACGGCCCCATCCAGGCGGACATCTGGATCGACAGCACAGTGACTGAAGCGGTGGTGGCCGTACAGGTGGAAGAATTGTCTGACAAGCAGTCGTTGCCCATCACCAACGGCCAGCTGCTGGCATCCGTGCGGGCCGCGGACCAGTCCCGCTCCCGTTTCCTCAACGGCGAAATGATCCAACCGTACCACTACCTGACCGAAGAGAAGGCGCAGCCGCTGGTACCGGGCGAAGTGGTGAAAATGCAGGTCGAAATATTCTCCACCAGCGCCATCATCCGCAAGGGCAACCGGCTGCGCATCGCCATCAGCCCCAGCAACCAGGCACAGGGCATGCTGAATTATCCACGCCAGGCACTGGCACAAGACGGCGTCACCACGATTCACAACAGCCCGCAATATCCATCCAGTGTCGTGCTGCCGATCGTGCCTACCAGCGCGCTGAACTGAGCAGCACGCTGAATCGAGGTAACGGCGGGTCTGTCCAGGGCCCGCCATTCTCACGACTACCCGGGAAATAAAACGACAGACAGGTCATCATCATGATGCCTGCGGGAATTTCCTTTGATGAAGTGCTGCTGGAAACCTTCCCCAACACCTGGCGCGATGGTTATTTCGCCGACCGGGAGCGCAGTTCCTGGATGGCGCCCTTGACCATGACGGAGCAGACCTCCACCAGGATTTGCTGCGGAATACAGTAGTCCCCCAGCATCCACTGCACCGCCAAGGCGGCACTGGCACCATTGATGGCCATGGCAAGGCTATGGAGGAATTCATCCGTGACATTGAGATCCGGATAGTCATGCCGGATCAGCATGGCGGACATTTCGGTGCTGATGCGCGTGTGGTAGTGATGCAGGCTGGTGACCCGCTCGCTGCCCGCCATGCTTTCGATGTGCAGCACCCGCACCAGCCGCTCGTTGCGCATGGCAGAGAAGTACACGTCGAGGGAAGCCTTGGAACGCTGCTCCAGGTCCTGTGGCATGTGCGGCACTTTCTCCATGAAAACTTCGCGCCAGCGGTTGTTCTCGCGTTCGTACACGGCGCAAAACAGGGCTTCCGTGTCGGCGAAGGATTCATAGAAATAGCGTTCGGTCAATCCGGCAGCCTTGCACAGGGTTCGCACCGTGGCGCCACGCAAACCGACGGTACCAAACACTTCCAGACCAGCTTCCAGGAACCGTTCGCGCCGTTCATCGACACGCTCGGTTTCGCTGAGGCCACCGTAGGTGCGGCTGGAGGATTTCTTGCTGGAGGAATTTGTCATCTTCCAATTTGACTACAAACTGCCACCCGCCGTAAAGCGACGTCCATCGATGTCGAATAATCCTGTCCCCGGGCAGGCTGCCTGGGGAAAAGGCTGTCGAAACTTCTGACCTCCGCAGATTATTTTATTTCTCAATCAATGCGGAACGTTCGTACTGCGCTATATTCATTCGCAAATGACTGGCATCCGGGAATCGAATGAAGCGTTATGTCATCACCAGCCTGGTACTGGCGCTCTATGGCCATTGCGCGTACGCAGACGACGCGCGCGTGGTCGCGACCA
This sequence comes from Pseudomonadota bacterium, assembly GCA_049323075.1. Lineage (GTDB taxonomy): Bacteria > Pseudomonadota > Gammaproteobacteria > Pseudomonadales > Ketobacteraceae > Ch67. The sequence goes on along the minus strand of JBMOPR010000265.1, from coordinate 980 downwards.
GCGACCTGTGGGACATGCCACTGGAGGAGCTGATGCTCGTCCCGGTCAGCAGCGTCGCTACCGGAACCCCTACCCCCGTTTCCCGGGCCGCCTCCAGCGTCACCGTCATCAGCCGCGCCGACATTGCCGCCATGGGTGCCACCGACGTCGACCAGGTGCTGGAAACCGTGCCCGGCCTGCATATCACCCGCTCCAGCCAGTCCGGTTTCGCCCGCTACATCTTCCGCGGCATCGCCTCGGCCTCCAACCCCGAAGCCCTGGTCATGTTCAACGGCATTCCGCAAAAAACCCTGTTCAGCGGCTCCCGCAGCAACGCCTGGGCTGGCATGCAGGTGAAGTCGATTGAGCGCATCGAAGTGATCCGGGGGCCCGGCTCTGCGCTTTACGGCGCCGACGCCTTTGCCGGGGTGATCAACATCATCACCCGCAGCGGGCGCGATATGGAAGGCAGCAATGCCGGCGTGCGCGCCGGCAGCTTCGACACCTGGGGCGCCTGGACCGAACAGCGCATCGATTTCGATGACGCCGTACTGGGTCTGGTGGCGGAATACGAAGACAGCAACGGCCCCCGGGAAACCATCCACAGCGATGCCCAGACCCTGCTCGACGGCTTTACCGGTACCGATGCGTCCCTCGCCCCCGGCCCGCTCAACCTCGGCCGCCAGTCCACCGACGTGCGCATGGACCTCGCCAGCGGCCCCTGGCAGGCCCGCCTCGGCTACCAGGCGCGCAACAACGTGGGCTCCTTTGCCGGCATCGCCAGCGCCCTGGACCCGTCGTGCCTGTTCAGCAGCGAACGCATCACCGGCGATATCGGTTTCACACAGGAACAGTGGCAGCCGGACTGGGACCTGCAAGCCACGCTGAGCGTCCTGCACCTGACACAGGTGGCCGAGCGCGACAGCCTCCTGTTTCCGCCTGGCAGCAACCCCGGCACCGGCGTGTTTCCCGACGGCCTGATTGGCAACCCCTCTTACTGG
>JBMOPR010000264.1:0-2856 GCA_049323075.1 Pseudomonadota bacterium | reverse complement strand
GTTGATAAACCCATTGCCGGTCAGTCAGCTCGACCTCGCCTTCCACGGTGGTGCGTCCGAAGGGTCCGGTGACTGATTCGGACTGGCCGCCCCCCAATTTGAAGTAGGAAGCATCCAGCCCCACCACCCAGCGATCCTTGCGTGCGGACATCATCGCCATGAATCCATTCTGGGTATCCTCCAGCACGTCACTGGCCGACATGTCGACATCCGTTTTTACCGGACCCACATCAGCGGTTGCATCCATGGCCGCCGCGAAAAAATAGGGTGTGACGTCAAATTGCCAGGGTTCGGCATTTGCTGCCGGCAACTGCAATGCGAGTAGCGTAAAAGCGAATATCTTGCCGCTGATTGTGCCCATGTCCTGTTCCTTGCGCTGTAATTGTTTATTTCTCGGGGTGATACCAGATAGGCGATGTGTAAGCGCGTTCCTGCAAGGTCATGGTGGTGCCTTCCAGCGGTTTCGCTCCAAACCGTTTGGCGTCGTAGGCGGTCCAGCGCGGTGTGGGAATTTCCAGGACGCGGCCGTAGTAAAACGCAGGTTGGTCCGCATCAAAATCCGGATCTTCCCAGACAGCGATCAACTCGGGCGCGCCGATGGTATTGGTCCAGGTGGCGTTGGCAATGTCCACGGTGCTGCCTACGGCGGGCAACTTGCCGGTTTGAGCATCGGGTTTGCGGTCGCCAGACCAGGCCACGTCGTAGATTTTTTCATGCAGCTCGCCCTTCTTGTCGAGCCAGCCCTTGATGATCTGATAACGATCCAGATTGGCACCGATCGGATCGCGCAATGCGGCCACCAGGAAGGTGGGCGCCTTGCCTTTTGATGCTGCGGTCAAGTGTCCTCCCATGGGAACCCCTTTCGCATAACCGGCCTGGGCCGGAATGCGGCTGGTCGCGTCGGCCTGGGTATACTCGAATCCGCCGAAGAAGCGCACGATCATGCGCGATCCGGTGGTGGCATAGGTTTCCTTGCGGTGCATGGCATCCCAGAGCGCTGTGCGGGTGTTGTCGTTGGCCCAGACGGCTGCATAGCCCGATGCAGACACTTCCCAGTCCATGATTTTCACGCCGGTTTTGGCGTTATCGAAAAATTTGGCGGTCATGCGGTGCGGTGAGGGTTCCTGGGGTGTGGTCTTGCCGAAAAAGTTTTCTTCTTCCATCGCGGCCAAACCCGTGTGGGCGTCGCTGCTGCCCACCAAACCGAAGGCGTACGGGTTGGTTCCCAGTTTCTGCTCCAGCTTGAGGCCATTTTTCAGCGCGGCGCGGGCGTATTCGTATTCCAGCATGTCCTTGGTCTTCGCCACACTGCCGTCCAGATTGCCTTTATCCCAACGCTCGAAGCTGGCGAATTCGTCGTTCGGTGACAGGAATGGGTGTGCTTCGCCGTCGCCTTTGGTCTGGGTCACCTCGTACAATCGTTCCCACTGCGCGCGCTGTTCGGCGTAGGTCTTGTCCACCGGCTTTCCTGTGAAGGATTCGATGATGGGGAACATCAGTCCGTTACTGAGGTTGCCGTTGTGTGCAATGGCCAGCACGTTGCCGCCGGTTTTATCTTCATAGGCGGCCATCCATTTCCACAGGTCGCGCGGATTGTCGCTGCCCAGGGGTTTCACGGTGGTGTAGGGTTCCACCTGCAACGCCTTGTCGCCGTTGTCGCGGAAGATGACATTGCGGTGCAGGTTGTTGCCACCGGTATTCGATGTCCATTCATAGCCGATGAATGCGGTGAAACGGCCTGGATCGTTGAAGGCTTCTGCTGCGGCCACGGTTTCCTGCCAGGCGCCGCTGTAGGCCTCGCTGCCAGGCAGCGGTACGATGGCAGGCGAAATGGTGCCTTTTCCAAAGCTCTGGATGATGTCGATGGCGGCCTCTGCACCTTGTCCGGAGAGAATCATTTCATTCCATTTGCGGCCCTGGGGATCGGCCATGATCGAAGGCGCGCCACTGAGCAGCAGGGGAAAAAATCCCATGCCGTCGGAGTGATCCGCCACCACCAGAAAATCCAGCGGGCGTGACAGTTTTACGGGTTGTCCGCTGGATGCATTGACCTCCTCGCCACGGGCAAAGCGGTAAGCGTCGCGCGGCCCCAGACGTGCACCAAAGGCCCCGGCGTCCATTGAATAGGAGGTATGCAGGTGCGTGTCACCGAAAAAGGGGCGGGTTGGGTAGTTGCGGCCCGCATAAGGTGAATAATGTGGTTTTGCCGCGTAGACATCTTTCAGCGCTTCCTTGGATGTTTGCCCGGCATCGTGCGCCAGTGCCGGCATCGACAAGCCAGCAGCCACCAGTGTGGCCAGCGCAGTTTTCCCCCAATGTTTCCTGCTCATGTGTTGTCTCCCTTGTGTTTTAAATGGCAGCCGTACGTTCAAAAACCCAGAACATGGCGAGCGAGCCGATGGTATAGGCTGGAAGCCTGCTCCAGCTGTCATGTCCACCGGGTGGACAGGCGCTGGATATCGGCATCGCTCACCTGCACACTGCCTGGAGCTGCTTCGTCTTTGCCACGCCAGTGTGAGCCCAGGAACAGAAGTCCGCCTGCCACGTTGATATGCAGTTCACTATATTGCGATTGCGGATCGTGAAGGGCATGCACTGCGCATCCTGTCGCGGATTGGGAGTGGGTTTTTGTTGTTGGTATGCCATCGCCATTTGAATGTCCCTGACAGACATACCGCACAGCGACAGCTTTTGGATCAATGGTAATGAGGAGGGCGACTGGAGCCTTGATTGAAATCAGGTTTTCTTTCGAGCGGAGATCTTTGAAGCAGGGGGCAAACGCAAGTGAGCCCCATGGTGTACAGGCTCACGTCTGTTGTCACGTCGCGCCAGGGCGCACCAAGTCAGCGGCGTTCC
>JBMOPR010000263.1:0-2858 GCA_049323075.1 Pseudomonadota bacterium | reverse complement strand
CGAAGCAGCCGGCCAGCGAGCAGGTGGCGACTTTTACTTTGCGAGCATTCACAGATAATGCGGCGTCGGTGCTCATGGCGTGGCGTCCTGTTCGTCCGGGCGATGATTGCCGCGCAGGTGAATGGGTTGTTCGTCATATACACGCTGACCGATGGGAATTTGGTAGCAGCCTTGCTTGGGCAGGATGCAGCCCACCGGGCAGATATGCGCGGCGTGATCCTGTGCGGTGATGGCGGTGTCTGCCAGCCGGCTCGAATCGGCCTGGGCAAACAGGTAGGTGTCGGCGCCGCGTCCGCCAATACCAAACACATTTTTGTGATCCTGCTGCTGCGCGCTGCGGGTGCAGAGTTCGCAGAAAATGCAGCGATCCTGCTCGATGAACAGATCCGGATGGGAACCGTCGTTCTGGCGGTGCGGGTCGAGCGGGACGAATTCGTAGTGGGTCATGCCCAGATCGTAGGCCAGCGCCTGCAACTGGCAATTGCCGCTGACTTCGCAGCTGGGGCACAGGTGATTGCCTTCCGCGAACAACAGTTCGATCAGCTGGCGGCGTTGGGTGCGCAGCGCCGGCGTTTCGCTGTGTACCTGCAGGTTGGCGGTGGCGGGCGTGGTGCAGGCGGCACGAATGGCGCCATTGATTTCGACGATGCACACGCGGCAGCTGCCGTGGGGTGTCAGCCCGTCATGGAAACACAGGTGGGGAATGTAGCGGCCGGCCGCCTGCGCTGCCTGCATGAGTGTCTGGCCCGGCTGGAACGGAATGGCCTGCTGGTCGATGAAAAAATGCGGCGTGTCAGTCATGGGCAGGTTCCGTTTTTTTCGCCGCGTTCATGTGCAGCCAGTGCAGCACGGGGCGGCCGGCGGTTTGCCCCAGCCCGCAATGGCTGGTGCTGTTGATCAGGCTTGCCAGTGCGTTCAGATCGGCATGTTGCTGACCCTGCGCGGCACAATCCATGTCCCGCAGCAACACCTGGGTGCCGGCGCGGCAGGGCGTGCAGAAGCCGCAGCTTTCCTGCTGGAAAAAAGCGGTGAAATTGCGGGCGATATTGAAGTGGGAACGCGATGCGTCAAACACCATGACGGAACCGCCGGGCGAGATGCCCTCGAAAGCCAGCGGTTGTTGCCAGTCTGCGGGGCTGCTGATGACGCCGGACGGCCCGCCCAGTTGCACCAGCGCGGGATCGCGGGCAGCACAGGCCTGCAGCAGATCCTGCACGCTGGCGCCCATGGGCAATTCGTAAATGCCGGGCTTGTCGCAATCGCCGGCCACGCTGTGCAGCCGCGTACCCGGGGATTGTTCGGTGCCGACTGCACGAAAGGCGTCAACGCCCGACAGCAATAGCCAGGCCGCAGCGGCGAAGGTTTCCACGTTGTTCACCACGGTCGGCTGTTGATACAGACCATTGCGCACGGGAAACGGCGGCTTGATGCGGGGAATGCCGCGCCGGCCTTCGATGGATTCCAGCAGTGCGGTTTCCTCTCCGCACACGTAGGCGCCAGCACCCAGCTGGATTTCGATATTGAAATCTGCATTCAGCCAATGCTGTTCGCGCCATTGTTGCAGGCGGGTGTTGATGGCGTCGAACAGGAACAGGTATTCGCCGCGCAGATACAGAATGCCGTGACGCGCGCCGATGGCATGGCCACACATGCGCATGCCGCACAACACGGCATCCAGATTGTGTTGCAGCAGCACGCGGTCCTTGAAGGTGCCCGGTTCGCCTTCGTCCGCATTGCAGATGACATAGCGTTGCTTGTCTTGTTCTTCCTCGCCCGGTGCTTCCGCGCAGGCCTGCCATTTGCGCCCGGTGGGGAAGCCCGCGCCTCCCAGACCGCGCAGGCCGGATTGCTGCACCTGATCCATCACCTGTTGCGGTGCCTGCGCCAGCAGCTGGTTCAGAAAAAGCGCTGGATCTGGCTGGAACTGCAGCAGGCGGTCGGCGGTTTGAATAGTGTTGTCCACGCGGAACCAGTCCTGCGGCCAGTGCGCCAGCGGGATCTGTTGCTGCAGCTGGCGCTGGATTTCGCGGATGCGCTGTCCGTTCAATCGTGTCAGCGGGTAGCCGTTGATCAACGCGGCTGGCCCCTGATCGCTGAGGCCAATGCAGGAGGTCAGGCCCACTTCGGCAAGTCCGTGGGTTCCCATGCGCAGTTCGTCGAACAGCGCGCGCATGCCCTGTTGTTCCTCGATGATGTTGTTGCTGAACAGAATGCGGTGCGGCGCGGTACGGTCTTCCCGCAGGAAATGGTAGAAGTGGATCAGGGCGCGGACATCGGCCGTGTTGGTGTTGCAATGGCGCGCCAGCCAGGTTTGCGCCGGCGCGGTGATGGCGCCGAAATGATGCTGGATGACGATGAGCGCCTGCAGCAGATCCTGCCGTTGCCACGGGCGGCCGAAGCGGGCCTGCAGCAATACCTGCGCGGCCGCCGCATCCCACTGCGGCAGAGGAGAGCTGCGGGAAAACAGGCGGGGCAAGCCGCTGCCAGAAGCGGTGGAGGATGACGTCATGTCGGTCGCCGTGGCCACAAGTTACTGTCAGGTTCGATGGTTTCCTATCTTATACTGATCCCATCCAGCGGGTGCAAATGCAGATCAAAGAAGTCAAACGTGGGGACAACTGAATCTGATAAACATCATTAGGGTGACAGCATGATGGCAACGGATGCCGGCCGGCCGGAAACCTGGGCGCTGCACCTGACCTTGCGCGGCGAAGTGCAGGGCATCGGCCTGAGGCCCCGGGTGAAGCGCTGGGCAGACGCGCTGGGCCTGCGGGGCTGGATTCGCAACCAGGGCGACCAGGTGGCGCTGCAGGTGATGGGCCCGGCGTCGGCTGTGCAACAGATGCTGGACCAGTTGC
>JBMOPR010000262.1:0-2858 GCA_049323075.1 Pseudomonadota bacterium | reverse complement strand
GCTTGCGCACCAGACCAGGGCCGAACCGGCAGACCGTAGTGAGAAAATCCCAGCTGCCCCAGTGGTGACCATCGTCGAACAGGCCGCGAATGATCCGGTGCACCTGCGCCGGGGAATCGGCATCGTCAAACACCACCGTCACGATGGAAGACTGGTTTTCCTCCACGCTGTCGGCCCGCACCGCACCGCGCAGATTGATGGTATTGCCCCACGCCCGCGGCGTGACGGCAGCCGTGAGCTGCTGCGCCGCCACACCGCTCAGTGCCCACAGCAGAAAGCTGTTCAGCGTCACCTGCTGGCGCTTGGCGTTGGCCAGAATCGCCTGGGTCTGCTCCACACTCAGCACCCGCCCCAGACGCAGCGTGGACAGCTTGGCAACGCGGCCATCCGGTGTCGGCGTCCACTGCCTCCACTGCACCGGCTGCGGTGTGCGGGTGCGGAATTTGCGCCAGGCATAGCGCACCCGCTGCAAGCGCCCGGGCACCACGCCCGCATAACGCGGCACGTCGATGCTGACGCCCTGCTGTTTCAGCGCATGCAGGAACATGCCCATGCCATCCACTTCCTGATGCCGCAGATAATGCCAGTGCACCGGATCGTCGTTGCCACGCACCGGCGCATAGGCGATGTCCGGATCGTCACCGAATTCTTCAATGATATCGAACAGGCGGTGAATGTAGTGCGCAGGCATCATTGATCCTCAGGCGGCGTTCAGTTCGGCCGGCAGCAGCAGATTGCCTTCGGCATAGTGGGCTTTCCATTTTTCGGTCAGCGCGCGGGTGTCGTGCTGCCAGGGATGGAAATCGCGGCGATAGAAATCGAGGAAATCCCGACGCAACACCGCACACAGACCACCACGCCCGAACAGGAAACGCAGCCCCTCACGCCACACACCGCCGCGCCAGAGCAGGCCGTCGTGGCGCAACATGTGCACCATGCGCGTACTGATGCGAAAGCTGATCAGCGCAATGGCAAAGGTCATCCACACCACGCGGGTGCGATAGGCACCGTCCAGCGCCGTGTACACATCCCAGGCCACCGCCTTGTGTTCGATCTCTTCCACCGAATGCCACTGCCACAGCGCCTTGACATGGGGATCGGCCTGCTTCATGAATTCGCCCCGCAGCAACGCCGCCGACAGAATCGACGTAAGATGTTCGCAGGAAATCGTCACCGCCAGCGCCTGCATCGGTCGCAAGAAACGGCGCAGACGCCCGGTCATGCGGTTCATCGAGCGGTCCATGGCATCGATGTCATAGCCCCAGCGCTTCATCAGCTGGTTGTACTTGGCATGCTCGCGGGAATGAAAGGCTTCCTGGCCGATGAACGCGCCAATCTGCTTTTGCAGCACGGGATCGGCAATCTGCTCGCGCACCTGGCGCAGGGAAAAAATGAACAGATCCTCGCCCACCGGCAATGTGGTGGAGAAGGCATCAAAAAAATGGCTGATAAAAGGCGAATCCGCATACCAGAAGCGCGGTGTGTCAGCGGGGAAATCGATGCTGACCGGGCGCGGTTTGATCTCAAGATCCTGCGGTGTTTTCATAGGGCGTTTCTCCGCCGCCTGTCCCTGCGGCCTGCGTTTTTGTAATGATGCCCGCGCTTTTCAGTTTGCGCTGGCGGTCTTCCTGCGACACGGTATGAATGTCCCACACCCAACCCAACTGTTCCGCCACTTTCAGCACGCCGTAGCCGTAATCGATCTGCCACCAGGCATGGCTGTTCTTGCCGGACTTGGGAAACGCATGATGATTGTTATGCCAGGCACCGCCCAGGGTGATCAGGGCGAAGCCGGCGTTGTTGCGACTGTTATCTTTGCTGTTGTATGGCTGCGTTCCCGCCAGATGACACAGGGAATTGATCAGGAACGTGCCCTGCTGGGTGGCGAACAGACGGATCACACCGCCCAGCAGAAAACCACGCAGCGCACCTTCCCAACTCATCTCCCAAAGGCCGCTCAGTGCAGCGGGCAACGCCAGCCCCAGCAGCACCCAGCCATAATAAACCCGCGTTTTCGACAGCCGGGTAATGATCGGATCGCGATACAGCCACAACGCAAACTTGTCCGGCAGTGGCGGCCGGTACGACCATTTCCACAACACTTGCGCGTGCAGAAAACCTTTCAGGCGACCCAGCACGCCTTCGCCACTGTGCAGTGGTGTGTGCGTGTCCTGTGGCTGGTCGCTGAAACGGTGGTGATGAATGTGATTGGTGGCCCAGGCAATCACCGAGCCCTGTCCGCCCATCGACGCAAACACCACCAGCAGTCCTTTCAGCCAGGGCTGCACCTGAAACGCCTGGTGGGAAAAATAGCGGTGATAACCCAGCTCGATACCCACCACCGTAACGAACCACATCAGCAACAGACCCACGAGATCCACCGCCTGCACGCCGGTACGCGCGAGCACAGCGATGCCCAGCAGCGCGCCCAGAAACGGCACCACATCCAGCAGAATGAAATGCCGTTTTTGCATTGCGGAGATATTCATGGCGTTTCCTCCAACAGCGACGCTGCGATCAGGCCAGCTTGGCCGTCACTACATCCAGCAACTGGGACACGCTGACCACGCCATCCAGATCTTCCTGCACCAGGGTGATATCGAGTTCTTCCTGCAGCTCCACCACGGTTTCGATCAGCACGAAGGAATCCGCCACCAGATCGGTAAGGCGTGCATTTTCCGTCACCCGTGCCGCGTCGATCTTCAGCAGTTTGGCCAGCAGGGCGGTCAGTTCATTGCGTTGCATTTTTCGTTACTCCGAAATAAAAGGTTTACTGAATGATCAGGGTTGCGATGCCCATCAAGAAACGCTGCAAGTACATCCCTGTAAGCTCGGCAGCGGCCTTCCATGGCCGCTGC
>JBMOPR010000261.1:0-2862 GCA_049323075.1 Pseudomonadota bacterium | reverse complement strand
CGATGTCGGCAATGATCAGCGCGTCAACGCCCAGGCTGGCACCGGTGTTCACTGCATCACGCCATTGCGGCCAGTTCTTTTCCTGCGGATAGGTGTTGATGGCAACAAACACCTTGCGGCCGTGATCGCGAATGTACTGCACGGCTTTTTCAATATTGCTGTCGGAAAAATTCAGGCCGGAAAAATAACGGGCATTGGTTTTGTTGTTGAGGCCGATGTAAACCGCATCGGCGCCGTTGTCGACAGCCGCCTTGACCGACGGCAGGTTGCCGGCGGGGCAGACCAGTTCGATCTGCCGTGCTGTGTTCATTCCGCACGTTTCCATTTCCCGTATTTCCATTTCCCGCGTTTTTATTTTCACAGTCCCAGCCTGTTCCAGAGCAAATCGATTTTCTGCACGATGGCAGGATCGCGACGAATGACGCGCCCCCATTCCCTTTGCGTTTCGCCGGGCCACTTGTGGGTGGCATCCAGGCCCATCTTGGAACCCAGCCCCGATACCGGCGAGGCGAAATCCAGATAATCGATGGGCGTGTGTTCCACCATCACCGTATCGCGGGCCGGGTCCATGCGGGTAGTCATTGCCCAGATCACATCCTGCCAGTTGCGCACGTCGATATCCTCGTCCACCACCACAATGAATTTGGTATACATGAATTGCCGCAGCATGGACCACACGCCCATCATGATCCGTCGCGCGTGCCCCTGATATTGCTTATGGATGCTGACCACCGCCATGCGGTAGGAACAGCCCTCTGGCGGCAAATAGAAATCCACGATTTCCGGAAACTGTTTGCACAGGATCGGCACGAACATTTCGTTCATGGCTGCCGCCAGAATTGCAGGTTCGTCCGGCGGCCGGCCCGTGTAAGTACTGAGATACAGCGGACGATGCCGGTGGGTAATACGCTCAACGGTGAACACCGGAAACGACGCGCACTCGTTGTAATATCCGGTATGATCGCCGAACGGACCTTCATCGGCGCAATCGCCCGGATAGATGAAACCTTCCAGCACGATTTCCGCCGTGGCCGGCACCCACAGATCGTGGCTGAGGCATTGCACCAGCGCGGTTTTCTGTCCGCGCAGCAGGCCGGCAAAGGAAAATTCCGACAGTGTGTCGGGAATGGGCGTGACCGCAGCGAGAATCGTGGCAGGATCGGCACCGATCACCACGGCCACAGGAAACGGTTGCGCGCCGTGCTTGCGCTGCCATTCCGCATGATCAATGGCGCCGCCACGGTGGGACAACCAGCGCATGATCACCCGGTTGCGGCCAATCACCTGCTGCCGGTAAATGCCGATATTCAGGCGCGGTTTATTGGGCCCGCGTGTAATCACCAGAGGCCAGGTGATGAGTGGCCCGGCATCTTCCGGCCAACAGGTCTGGATCGGCCATTGCGCCAGATCGACATCGTCTTTTTCCAGAACCACTTCCTGGCAGGGCCCGCTACGCAATTCCTTCACCGCCATGTTCATGACGTTTTTCAGCATCGGCAACTGTTCGAAGATGCCTCTGAGAGAAGCCGGTGGCGCGGGATCTTTCAGATGGGCCAGCGCTTCACCCAGCTGTCGCAGCTCACTCACATCTTTCAAGCCCAGACCCAGCGCAATGCGCCTGCCGGTGCCAAAAAGATTGGTCAGCACGGGCACATTGAATCCGGTCGGATTTTCAAACAGCAGTGCCGGTCCCTGTTTGCGCAGGATACGATCCGACACTTCCGTCATCTCCAGATACGGACTGACAGGATGCTGGACGCGCTTCAATTCACCACAGCGTTCCAGATACTGCACGAATTCACGTAGATCACCGAATTGCGTCATGGTCCTGCCGCCGAAAAAACGCAACTCTAGTGTCATTCACCAATGCACGCATTGACATGGGGCAACGCTGGCGCAGGTCGGATCTGGCATCGTTTCCGCACATTTTTTCAATGTGGTGAAATGAACATGACATCACGCCAGCAGTCGATCACGCTCGCGATCACCGGCGCCAGTGGTGCGCAGTACGGATTGCGTTTGCTGCAAGTTCTGACGCAACACAAAACCACGGTACATTGTCTGCTGTCGGATGCAGCGCGCGTAGTGATTGCAGCGGAGGTTAATGCGGATTTTCCCGCGCGCAATGCGGCGCATGAATCAGCAGAAGACACTGCGAATTTTCTGGCAACGCACATGGGAGTTGATGCGGATTATCTGGTTCTGCCCGATCGCCACGACTGGTTTTCCTGTGTCGCATCCGGCTCGTCGGCTCCACGCCGCATGGTGGTGTGCCCGTGCAGCATGGGAACGCTCGCGGCCATCGCCCACGGCATGAGCGACAATCTGATTGAGCGCGCAGCCGATGTGGTCATCAAGGAACGCGGCAGGCTGGTGCTGGTGCCACGGGAGGCGCCGCTGTCAGTGATTCACCTGCAGAACATGCTGGTACTGGCGCAGGCCGGCGCTGTCATTCTGCCCGCTGCACCGGGCTTCTATGCGAAACCGCAATCCATCGAGGATCTGGTGGATGGCGTGGTGCAGCGAATTCTGGATCAGCTGGATCTGGACATCGACATCGCCGCACGCTGGGTGGCAGGCGCGTCGGCCACCACCACACCCGCGTTCAGGCGCGACTGAAAACAATCGGTCCACAGCAACGCCAGCGGCCTGGCATTGTTCAGCCCGAGCCGATTCAGATGCTGCACCATGACATGATCTCCATCACCGACCTGCAAACGCACGCTGCCGGGCAGACTGATTTGCGACTTGCCACGCACATTCACCGTGGTGCGAAGCAGTTGCTGGTTGCAATAGGAATACAGCGCCAGGCTGAAGGGACGCGCCGGCACGGCAACGCCCATACGGCCTGCCAGCGTCATT
>JBMOPR010000260.1:948-2864 GCA_049323075.1 Pseudomonadota bacterium | reverse complement strand
AATAAAGAATTTCGCGGTATTGATCTGCCGTGCGTGACTGGGAAAGCGATACCTGGGTCTGCGTCATCAGGGTGTTGACCGGCGTGCGCAGCTCATGAGCAATATCCGACGCATAATCGGACAGGCGATGAAGCGAGCCTTCCAGCCGGTCGAGCATGTCATTGAAGGATATGGCCAGCGAGTGCAGCTCCCCTGGCAACGATTCCAGCTTTAAACGATCATCAAGGCGTTGGGCCGAAATCCCTTCAGCGACACGCGCCATAGTGCTCACCGGCATCAAGCCACGGCGAGTAACAATCCAGCCAAGACAACCCATCAGGGCCAGACCCACCAGCCCAACCAGCATGAGCTGCAATTTGAACATATCCATAAACGCAATATGCTGTTGTGCGTCCACCGCGATGGCAATAGTGAAGCGGGTTTTTGTACCAGGCGATTTAGGCAGAAAGACAACAATTCCACGATACTTGTGCCCATCATCCTGCCAGGAACGGAGATTCAATGATTCACGGACACCGTAATTCACAGGATTTTGAAGGTGTCGGGCAAGAAAACCGGCGTGCTCAGTGCGGAAAATGACTGCATCGCCAGCAGACACCAATACGACCAATTCATGATGTCCTACCAGAGAGTCTTTTAATTTGAGGGTGATACTCTCTTGGCTGCTTTGACCTTCCATCGCCAAAATGTTTTGGATCAATTCCAGTTTTCCCTGCACCGCCACCCGGTCCTGCTCATCAAAATGATGATGCACGGATGCAATGATCAAATAACCCATTGCCAGTAGCACCACCAATGTAGATCCACCCAGCAACAAGCTGATGCGTCGGGTAATGGAGCGGGAACGCAGTATCATGTGTTTCTTTCTTCCAGCACATAGCCCATGCCGCGCACAGTGTGAATGAGCTTTTGGGCAAACGCATCGTCCACTTTGGATCGCAAACGGCGCATCGCAACTTCCACCACATTAGTATCGCTGTCGAAATTCATATCCCACACCTGCGAGGCGATCAGCGAGCGAGGCAAGACTTCGCCATGCCGTCGCATCAGTAATTCAAGCAAGCCAAATTCCTTGGCCGTCAGATCTATTCGCCGACCACTGCGTGTGGCACGACGCCGAAGCAAATCAAGCTCCAGATCGGCGACGTTGAGTATTTTTGCGTCGACACTGCCTCGACCGCGTCGTAAAACGGTGCGTACCCTTGCCAGCAATTCCGCGAAGGAGAATGGTTTCACCAGGTAGTCGTCGGCACCCATCTCCAGTCCCTTGACACGATCTTCCACCTGATCACGCGCAGTCAGGAACAGAACCGGCATCTGCAAGCCGTGCTTGCGAATGGATTGAAGTACTTGCCAGCCGTCCAGACCAGGGAGCATCACATCCAAGATCACCAAATCATATTCATACTGCAGGGCACGATGCAGTCCGTCGCTACCGTTTTGCACCAGTTCGATAGCGAAACCAGCCTCGCTCAACCCCTGACGAAGGTACTCTCCCGTTTTGGGTTCATCCTCAACGATTAAGATTTTCACGCCTGCTCTCCACCCGACCCGTATCAGAGTAGTTTGACGAAGTTATGGGCGCCATTGGCCAGATAACAAAAATGTAATCCACTTGACAGCTTGGCGACGGTGTAGGTGCTTCAGAATAGTTCTACCCAAACCTGCGACTAGTCGCGAGGAACCCATGCTGAATCAAAGCCAACGCTGTTTCTTCCGCGCTCTGCTGTCTTGGTTGCTGACAATGTTCGCCGGAACGGCCACGGCGCAACCAGCAGAAGACTCGGCCAATCCGGCACTACCCACTCAATTGTCCTACACCTCAGCGCTGAGCGAATACAAAGCCTACATCGACGAACCGGTCCAGCCCTGGCGCGAGGCCAATGATCTGGTAGGTTGCATAGGGGGCTGGCGTG
>JBMOPR010000260.1:0-938 GCA_049323075.1 Pseudomonadota bacterium | reverse complement strand
CTCTGCTGTGGAAACTGTCCCTCATGCTGCACAACATGAAGGGGTTACCCCATAACGAGGTCAATGATGACTATACGTGCCATTCTGACTTTACCAGCAACGATCCTGACCGTGATCCTGTTGTCAGCTTGCGCCAGCGTCACCCCTGAACAAAACTCCAGCCGGATCAATGACGAAGCCGCTGCCTTCACTGAAGGACATTTGGCGCTTGCTCTGACTGACGACGAGCGGTCCAGGCGTATCAAAGCCGCTTTGGCGCTTTTAGAACGTCCATTGAGTCAGACGGAGGCGGTGCAGCTGGCGCTGGTGAACAGTCCTTCCATGCAAGCGCTGTTGGCGCAAGGTTGGGCTGAATCGGCCGATGCAGCTCAAGCAGGCAGGATTTCAAATCCCATCTTCAGTTTTGAGCATGTGGCCACGGGTGACGAACTTGAATTGTCTCGCGCGTTATCTTTCGGACTGCTCGACCTGCTGACGTTGCCCAAACGCCAGGGCATCGCCAACCGACTGATCGAGCAGTCGCAGTTACGCCTGACTGGTATTGTTGTGGATCAAGTCACTCAGATCCGCCAGGCATGGGTCCGCGCCGTCGCCGCACAACAAAGCCTCACTTATGCGCAGCAAGTCTTTGTAAGCGCCGAGGCCAGCGCCGACCTGGCTCGCCGCATGCAAGCCGCCGGCAACTTCAATCGCATCAGCCGCGCACGGGAGCAAGCCTTCTATGCCGATGCTGCAACCAGTCTCGCGTCGGCAACTCATCGCGCCACCGCGGCACGGGAAGCACTGGTGCGCTTGCTGGGGCTCGACGAGGTACAGGCACGGACGCTCCTGTTGCCTGAACGCCTGCCCGATCTGCCCAGGGAGCCCCTGACTCCGGAAACCATTGGTTCGCAGGCAACGCGTGGCCGGCTGGATATTCGTCTGGCGCAAACAGAACT
>JBMOPR010000259.1:0-2864 GCA_049323075.1 Pseudomonadota bacterium | reverse complement strand
GCCTGGATCAGAACGACGTGAATGCCTTGATGAACCAGGCGCTGACCCGCTGCGAAAATGGAATGTCGATGTCCTCGCAGCGCGGATCGGTGTTCTGCAGGGAGTTGATGGTGTGGCGGGAAATCGGCAGTGCCTCGCAGCCGTGGCTGTCTTCGCAGATCAAGTCCCACTCCGGCTTCGCCTGCACGTGACAGGCAAAACAATTGCCGCCGAAACGGTTGTTCACGTCCTGAAATCCGCGCTTGCGAATGGTGCTGCCGTTTTCATCCACATCCAGTTCGAAAAATTCCCAGTCCCTGGTGATGGGATTGAATCCGTTTTCGCGCTTCACCATGACTTCGTTGGGAAACAGCTGCACCACCGAGCCGGGCGGATAGACGCCACCGGTGGTGGAGTTTGCCACGGCCAACGTGCCCTCCAGATTGCCGGCAATGTTGTCGACGAAAAAGCCGCGCACCGGCGTCATGTCGCGGACACACTTGAAGCTTTTTTCGTCCACCTGGATCGGAGCCGAGGTAATTGTGCCACTGCCCGGCGCAGGCCCTGTGGCGGCAGGCGGCGGATCGGACTGGCAGGATGCCAGCAGCAAAGGCGCCAGCAACGGCATCATGACAGTGAAGCGAAAAACCTTTTCCATACCCTTCTCCCGATGATCCAAAACAGCAATACGCCGGCATCAGACCCAATCAAGCCGGCGACACAAAACGTGCAATTTGTATTGTCTGGATTTGGAAACGGCCTCGCCATGGTCAAACCCGACACAGGTGTGTCTGGCAATACCAGGACGGAGAGTAGGTGCTGAAAATCTTTTTCAGGAAAACAGGAAAACACCCGCCACCGGAACGATGGCGGGTGCTGGAAGCAATGGAAACGGCGGGATCAGAACGGCTTTTTGCGCGGACCGGTCACCGGGTTGTTCCAGAACTGCGCCGGCACCGTGCGCGGATCTTCCTTGCGCAGCCACTCGGGTTTGGTGGGGCCGTCGGTCCAGGAATGCTCGGCGCAACCCTTGTTTTCATCGTCGAAGCAGAACACGGTGGCCACGCGCTGGGTCAGCTGCCACACCTCGCCTTCCTCGCCGAATTCCACCCCGAACGCCATCGGCAGCACTTCGCCCGGATACAGCTGGTGCAGGATGATTTCCACATACAGGTCGTGATCGCCCACGATCAGCTTTTCGACTTCGCCGTGAATCATGTAAACATTGCTTTCCACCAGCACGCGGTAGAAATCCTTCATTTCCTCGACGGTTTTCGGCTGCATTTCGGCTATGGCTTCCGACGCACCGTACACGGCGTAGGTCTGGCTCTTGGACGAGCAGCTGGCGATCAGGCGGTCGTAATCGCCGGTGCACTCGGATTCCGCGTGCTCGATAAAGTTCTCCAGGATCGCCCGGCGTTGGGGTTCCTTGATGGTTTTCAGCACTTCCCGCGCGGTCTCGGCGATGGCGCGCTGGTTGAAGTCTTTCATGTCAATGTGCCGTTCCGGCAGTATGCGTCCTACCCACATGGTTGGTTCCCCTCGTGTTTTTTGTTTTGCTTTGAATGTGAATGTGCTTGCGGCTGTGCCCAGGAAAACGGGTTGCAAGGGATCATAGCCCCCTTCAACCCGGCCCCACATCATCCAAATTGATTAGATGACCCGGCCGCCGGTGCCCTTCAGTCCCGCGGCAAGGTCACATGTTCCTTGCGGGCTTTCAGGCTGTCGGGGATGCTGGCGACGTCCATGTAGAACTGGCTGTACCACTTGCGCAGCAGGTGCAGCGGGCCGTCGCCGTCGCACAGCAGCGGGTTGTCGACGCGGATCTTGTTGTTCCAGATATCCACGTCCTGGATGAAGGAATCCATGCACATCTGGGTGTACTGGGCCACGGCGGCGGCGTTGTCGGCCTCCGACAGTCCGGGGATTTTCTTCATCATCACGCCGAAGCGGATGTCGAATTGCTCGGTGTTCACCGGTACGTGGGTCACCAGCAGGTGCGTCACCACTTCCTGGCCGTGCAGCATGCCGGTCATGGTGGTGGTCATGTAGGCCGGGCCTTCGTAAGTGGCCACCGAGGTGAAGATCTGGCCTTCCTCGGTGAGGATTTCATGGCCGCCGCTCATGTGCTGGGTGAAGCAGTGGCCGTCCTGGAGGTTGCGGAAACTTTTCACGGTGGAATAGTGCACCGGGCCAAAATGGGCCATGTCCGCCATGTTGTCCACCAGCTCGCGGCAGTTGGAGTGGATGGTCAGTTTGGCCATGCTCCAGTCGCTCCAGTCACCGGAGTAGTAGTCTTCCTTGCGCTGGGGATGCTGTTCGGGAATCGGCGGATTGCCTTCCGGATCATTCCACACGAACAGCAGTCCGTTCTGCTCGGTGGTGGGCCAGGATTTCATGCGCGCCTTGGGTGGAATGCGTTTGGCATAGGGGATGTCGTTGCAGAAACCATCGCCGCCCCAGGTCCAGCCGTGGAATGGGCAGACGATGGAATCGCCTTTCACGCAGCCGCGCGACAGGTCGGCGCCCATGTGGGGGCAGAAGGCATCGAGGATATGCACGACGCCATCTTCAAGACCGCGAAACGCTACCAGGCGGGTGCCGAAATATTCCAGGCGCACCGGTTTTTCGGTGTAGTCCTTTGCCAGGCCCAGGCAGTGCCAGCCACGGGCGTAACGTTCTTCCACTTTTTCGGATTTGATGATGTAAACCGGTGTGTCGAGTTGGTTGTTGGCGGGTGCGTTCATGGATGGTCTCGTTTTTTTATTGTTGGGGGGGAAATTGTGGTACTGAGCGCTATGGAGCGGGAGGCTGAGGAACTCAACTATCTGGACACGCCGTGAACCCTTCCCTAGGGGCTGCTCCGCGACATCCATGTCGCAGAG
>JBMOPR010000258.1:0-2865 GCA_049323075.1 Pseudomonadota bacterium | reverse complement strand
ACCGCCATGGGCACGTCGCCGTGGCCGGTGATGAAGATGACGGGAATCGGCACGCCGTTCTGCTTCAGGCGCTGCTGCAGTTCCAGCCCGCTCATGGCCGGCATGCGCACGTCCAGTACCAGGCAGCCGGATTGGATGGCCGGTGCTGATTTCAGAAACGTCAGGGGTGAATCGAAGGTCTCCACCGCATAGTCCACCGATTGCAGCAGCAGCTGGATGGAATCCCGCACGGCTTCATCGTCGTCCACCACATAAACGGTGGCGCTGGTTGTTTTTGTTTCTTGCATGGTTGGGTCCCGGTCAGATCAACAGGTACTAAGGCCTCACTCCAGCAGGGCGGGCAGCGAGAAGTGGAAAACGCTGCCGCCCCCGGGATTGGGGCGAAAATTCAACTGGCCGCCGTGGG
This sequence comes from Pseudomonadota bacterium, assembly GCA_049323075.1. GTDB lineage: Bacteria > Pseudomonadota > Gammaproteobacteria > Pseudomonadales > Ketobacteraceae > Ch67. Next base: position 2,459 of record JBMOPR010000258.1, on the reverse strand, counting down.
CCTGGACGATGCTGCGACAGATTGGCAGCCCCATGCCCATACCGGCGTCCTTGGTGGTGAAAAAGGGAGTGAACAGCTGGCCACGGTGTTCCTCGCTGACGCCGCAGCCGCGATCCAGCACCTCGAACAGCACGCTGGAATGGTCGTCCAGGTAGGCCCGCACCCGCACACTTTCGCGGCTGCCGGCGGATTCGGTGGCGTCCATGGCATTGAGCAGCAGGTTCAGCAGCACCTGCTGGATCTGCACGGTGTCCACCATCAGGGTAGGCAGGTCTTCAGGCAGTTCCGGGTGAATGTCGATATTGCGGCGGCCGGAGTCCATCTGCAGGAATTGCACCACACTGGCCACCAGTTCGGCGGGGTGGGACAGCGCCTGTTCCCGGTCCTGCCGGCGCACGAAACTGCGCATCTGGCGGATCACCGCACCGGCCCTTTCCGCCTGCTTGGCAATCTTGTCCAGCACGGCGTCCAGATCTGATGTGGCGCCCTTTTCCAGCAGCCGGCGGGCGGCCTGCGCATAGGTGGCGATGGCGGTGAGGGGCTGGTTGATCTCGTGGGCGATGCCGGATGCCATTTCCCCCAGGGTGCTCAGGCGGGTGACATGGGCCAGCCGGCGGTGCAGCTCCTGCACTTCCTTGCGGTCGCTGATGTCGCGGATGATGCCCACGAAAAACGTGAGGTTGCCTTCCTTCACTTCGCCCACCGACAGGTCGATGGGAAAGACCGAGCCGTCCTGGCGCCGGGCCTGCACTTCGCGGCCGATGCCGATGATGCGGGCCTCGCCGGTGGTGTTGTAGCGGCCCAGGTAGCGGTCGTGTTCCGCCGCATAGGGCTCTGGCATAAGCACGCTGACATTACGCAGCAGCACGTCCTGCTCGCTGTAGCCGAACAGGCGCTCTGCCGCCGGGTTGAATTCCTGGATCAGGCCGCGGTGGTCGATCACGATGATGGCATCCACGGCCGCATCCATCAGGGCGGCAAAGCGGGAGGGTTTTTCGTGCAGATGCAGTCGGGGTGCGTCGGTCATCAGGCTGGCCTGTGAGGTGCAAGTCTGCAAAGTCTATAACGTGGCACGGTCGTCTCCAACCCGGTCAGTGCAAGTTGCATCCTAGCGTGCCGCGCAACCCGATAGGTGTTTTCCGCAGTGCCCTTAGGTACAACCGCGAATGCCGCCTGCGCCAGCCTGCCGCTAGACTGATTTACATCAAAACAAGGACACAGCAAGAGGAACCCGACATGCAGGCAGCAATGGCAATCAACAGTCTGAACCGTCCCCATCCTTCCCTGATCCCCACCCGTTCAGACGCTGGCCGCTGTGAGGCCGACACGGCGGGCAAGACAGGTTGCGGCGAATGCGTGCTGGGCAAGCTGTGCCTGCCCCGAATCTTCACCTCCCTGAGCCAGGACAGCGTGCGGGGCCACCTGAACAGTCTGGTGCGCCAGAACAAGGCGCTGCTGAAGCGCAAGGATGTACTGTTCCACCAGGGACACGAATTCGATTCGCTGTATGTGGTGCGCACCGGTGCCATCAAAACGGTGATGCTGGATGAGAACGGCACCGATCACATTACCGGTTTCCACCTGCCGGGTGACATCGTGGGTCTGGACGGTATCAGCACCAGCCGTTACGCCACCAGCGCCATTGCGCTGGACAGCACCTCGGTCTGCACCCTGCCGTTCGCCGCGCTGGAGAAAGTAGCCACCCAGGTGCCGGATGTGCAGCACCATGTATTCCGCATCATGGCCCAGGAAATCCAGCGCGATCAGCACATGATGCTGACGCTGGGACACCGCAGCGCCGAGCAGCGCCTGGCAGCCTTCCTGCTGCGCCTGTCGCAACATTTCCAGCACCGTCACCTGGCTGCCGACAGCTTCCGCCTGCCGATGTCGCGCGGTGATATCGGTAATTTCCTGGGGCTGGCGGTGGAAACTGTCTGCCGCATCCTGACCCGCTTCCAGAAAATCAATTTGCTGCAGACTGATGGCCGCAGTGTCAGCCAGCTGGATATTGCCGGATTGAAGACGCTGTTGAGCACGCCGGCGCGGGAGTTGTGATCGGCGGGGTCAGGTGGCAAGGAACTGGTCAGTACAGGTACTTCAATTGCAGGTCATAACGTGAGTACCGGTGCTCGCGATTCCAGCGCCGGGCATAGTCGAAGACCAGCGTGTAGTGTTCCCCCAGGGGTTTGGCCTGAGTCAGCTTTATCTCCGACTGGGTTTTGTCGCTGGCCAGCTGGTTGAAGATCCGCGCACCGGACACAATCGTTTTCATGTTGAAGATTTCGTTGATGACGGTGCCCAGTTCGTACTGGCCGTAAAGATAGGACGTGTCATCGCCGGCCCCCGCACCACCGCCTGCCAGCCAGTACAGCAGAACATCGCGGTGAAGCCTGAAACTCTGGCCCAGATCTCCGCCGATGTTGGCGCTGGTGTGACTTTCCAGCTGATCATTGAAATGC
>JBMOPR010000257.1:0-2866 GCA_049323075.1 Pseudomonadota bacterium | reverse complement strand
GGTGCCGATGGGATACGATCCGCTGAATCACCGCGCGGCAGTGAACCAGAATTTTGCATTGCCGAGCGATATCCGCGACATGCTGGTAAGGCTGCAACATCTGATCGACAAATCCTGCAAGGACGGCGTCAAACTGTCGGCCGAAGATTTTGCGGGCTGCGTGCACGGTTTCATGCTGGTGCGTTTGAGCTGGCTGCCCACTCGGGTGTCCGAAGATGGACATGTCTATGTGGATTACACCCTGCTGCAATCAACGCTCGACCAGATCATCAACCGGTTGCTGTGCGTCTGATTTCAACATTCTTTTTTTCGCACAACAAAAAAGGCAGCGATCGATTCGCTGCCTTTTTTGTTGTGCCCAGGTGACGCTTGCGCGACTAGCCGTCACTGCAACCGGATATTGCCAATCCCCAGCATCGCCATGAACCGATCAGCCATGCTGACTCCGAGCTTGCCGACAAAGGCATCGAATGGATTGACCTGGGGCGTATAGTCCACGATTTCTTCCTGACCAATCATCTCGCGCGCCACCTGACCCGGGCTGGCCAAGCCATCGATCAGACCCAGCTCCAGCGCCTGCCTTCCCGACCAGAACAGTCCGGAGAATATGGTGGGATCATCCTTCAGGCGATCGCCCCGCCCTTCCTTCACCGCATCAATGAACTGCTGGTGAACATCACCCAGGATCGAGGAAAAATACGCTTTCTGCTGCTCATCCACGGGCTGAAAGGGGTCCAGCATGGCCTTGTTATCGCCGGACGTGTAGACACGGCGTTCAACGCCCACTTTCTCCATCGCATTCACAAAACCAAAACCGTCGCTGACCACACCGATGGAGCCCACGATACTGGCCGGATCGGCATAGATCTCATCAGCGGCAGCCGAGATGTAATAAGCTCCGGAAGCACCGGCATCCGTAATCACCGCATAGATTTTCTTGTCCGGATGCTCCTGCTTCAGGCGGCGGATTTCACGGTAAACCATGCCGGACTGTACCGGGCTGCCGCCGGGGCTGTTGACCCGCAGCACAACGCCTTTGGCGTGCTCAGCCTTGAAGGCTTCACGCAGGCCCTTCACCACACGGTCCGCACTGGCCTCGGAATCCGCCATGATGATGCCGTTCAGATCCACCAGCGCCGTATGATCCTTGCTGCTGTTGGGCATGCCGTCGCTCCACTTGCCGGCACTGAACACCAGCAGGGCCACCACCAGGTAACCCAGCGTCAGCAGCTTGAAAAAGATCCCCCAACGCCGGGATTTGCGCTGCTCGTCCTGGGCGGACATCACCATGCGCTCGATCAGCTTCCATTCCTTGTTGGACTTCGGCCGATTGAAATTGCTGCGACTGCGATCGCGGTCGTTACGGTTGGGTATATTCTGATTCTGATCCATTTAACCTACCTTTATTGAACTGCTTTCAACTGAACCAGCGGCATTGCGTCAGACCGTCGGGTTGCGCAACCAGTTCGACAACTCAGAGACGGAATCGACGCAAACGCGAGGCTGGTGACGCCGGAGCCGTGTTATATCATGAGCCCCCCAGGTCACACCAACCGACGGTACGCCGGCACGGCTCGCCATCTCCAGATCGAACTCGGTGTCGCCGATCATGACGGCCTGGCCCGGCTGCAATCCATGATAGTCGAGAATTTCCAGCAGCATGTCCGGCTCGGGCTTGGAGCGGGTTTCGTCGGCGCAGCGGGAGCTGTGGAACAACGGCTCGACCCGGTGGGCCTGCATGATGCGATCGAGCCCCTTGCGACTTTTGCCAGTGGCCACGCTGAGCAGCACGCCTCCATCATGCAGATCCTGCAGCAGCTCCCTCGCCCCCTCAAAGAACGGGCTCGGGGTCTTGTCCCCCTCCACATAATGATGGGCGTAGCGGTCGTGCATATGACGGATGCCTTCCTGGTTCAACCCGGGGTGCAGCCGCGAGATCGCATCGTCCAGGGCCAGGCCAACGATGTCGTGCACCGCGTCCCGGGAACGGGGCTCGATGCCCAGGTCGATGGCGGCTGCCTGCATGCTGGCCACAATACGGGCCAGGGAGTCCATCAGGGTGCCGTCCCAGTCGAATACCACCAGTTGGAAGGGTGTCATGCTCGTATAACGTCTCACTGCAATTTGTTCAGTAGGGCCTGCAGGTCTGCAGGCAGGGGTGCCTCAAAACTCAGACGCTTGCCTTCACTGTCGTTGAACTCGATACGAAAGGCATGCAGGAACAGCCGCTTCAGGCCCTTTTCCCGGAACAGGGCATCCTGCTCGCGGGGAATATACTTGTCGTCACCCGCGATGGGGTGACCGGCAAACTGGGCATGCACCCGGATCTGGTGGGTACGCCCGGTGACCGGCTTGGCCTCCACCAGCGTGGCCTGCTCGAACAGACGCTTCTGCTCGAACAGGGTCAGAGACGGCTTGCCTTCCTGGGACACCCGCACCACCCGTTCGCCCGAGGCCAGGTCGAACTTCTTCAGCGGCGCTTCGATGCGATGCTGGCGACCGTTCCAGCGGCCATACAAGAGTGCGAGATAGGTTTTCTCAACCCGTCCTTCCCGCAGATCGTCGTGCAACTGGCGCAGCACACTGCGTTTCTTCGCCACCAGCAACAGGCCGGACGTATCCCGGTCCAGACGGTGCACCAGCTCCAGAAACTTCTGCTGGGGCCGGATCACCCGCAGGGCTTCGATCACCCCCAGGCTGAGTCCGCTGCCACCATGCACGGCGAGTCCCGACGGCTTGTTGAGCACGATCAGGCCGCCATCCTCGAACAAAATGGCGGCTTCAAGCTGGGTTTTCAACTGGTCACCGATAAACAGCGGTGTCTCGTCCCGCTGGGCGGTACGGGCGGGCGGGATGCGGACGGTAT
>JBMOPR010000256.1:0-2875 GCA_049323075.1 Pseudomonadota bacterium | reverse complement strand
CAGCCGCCACTCGTTCTGGTGCGCAATCGGCAGCGCGGTGGTGTGGTGAGTGCTGGCGGGGGTGGTTGCCTCAGTCATGCGGTGCGTGCTGTTTCTGGTATTCAAGTTTGTGTGCTTCACTGCAGAAGTGCAGACCTTCCAGTTGCACTGATTCTGCCTCGGGCAGATGAATGCCGCAGTGCGCGCATTTTTTCATGATGGCTTGCCGTTTGTTGGCACCGGGAATCTTGATGTCTTTCGCGGCGACATACTTGCGGTAGAGAAACCAGGCAGCTGTAATCAGCACTGCCACAACGATAATACGGGTCAGCATAAGTTGTTCATTCCGTCGTGCGATTCCGAATGTCCGGGGCTTTGCCAGTTCCGGCGATTTGCCCCACAATACGCCCATTTTTCACAGTCTGGGCTGCATTGCTGTTAACAGGATCTAAACTGCATGAAAAACAAGGATTTACAAGTCATTATAGCGCAACTGGATTTTCTGGTTGGCGACATCGATGGCAACACTGATCTGATCCTGCAGGCGGCGCAGCGTGCCCGTGCCAAATTTCAGGCTGATCTTATTGTTTTTCCCGAGCTTACCCTGACCGGCTACCCCCCTGAAGACCTGCTGCTGCGCCCCAGTATTCAGGTGCGGGTCGAGAAAGCGCTGCACAGGCTCCGTTCTGAATTGCCGCGCGACCTGTATGTGCTGGTTGGTTACCCCCGTCGTCTCGACGGCGGTGCGCTGTTCAATGCGGCCGGCCTGATCCACAACGGCGAGCTGATCGCGGAGTACCACAAGCAGGAATTGCCCAATTTCCAGGTGTTCGACGAAAAGCGTTATTTCAGTGCGGGCAGTCAGCCCTGCGTAGCAGACATTCTCGGCGCCCGCGTGGCAATCACCATTTGCGAGGATATCTGGCACGTCGGACCTATCGTGCAGGCGAAAGCAGCGGGTGCCGAACTGATGCTGAACATCAACGCCTCGCCGTTCCATTTGCAGAAGGAGAAAGAGCGCGCGAGCCACCTGCACAAGCGGGCGCGGGAAGGCGATATGCCGATCCTCTATGCCAATCTGGTGGGTGGCCAGGACGAACTGGTGTTTGACGGTGGCTCCGCCGTGGTGGATGCGCAGGGGGAAATGCAGTTCCGTGCGCCCGCGTTCGAATCTGGGCTGTTCCCTGTTTCCTTCAGCCGTCACCACGGCAAGCTGGTGCCAAAGCCGGCGACCGTCGCGCCCGATCAAACCGTTGTGGCCAGTGCCTACAATGCGCTGGTGCTGGGGGTGAAGGATTACGTCAACAAGAACGGTTTCAAGGGCGCGGTGCTGGGATTGTCCGGCGGTACACTCGCTGTGGCGGTGGATGCACTGGGTGCCGACCGGGTGGAAGCGGTGATGATGCCCTTCCGCTACACGTCGCAGATGAGCCTGGAGGATGCGAAAGCCGAAGCGGACATTCTGGGTGTGAGTTACAAGATCCGTCCCATTGAAGCCATGTACACTGCATTCATGGCCACGCTGGAACCGGATTTCGTCGGCACTGCCCGTGACACCACTGAAGAAAACCTGCAGGCCCGCTGCCGGGGTGTGTTGCTGATGGCTCTGTCCAACAAGAAGCGTTTCATCGTGCTGACCACCGGCAACAAGAGCGAAATGGCGGTGGGCTATGCCACTCTGTACGGCGACATGGCCGGTGGTTTCGATGTGCTGAAAGATGTGCCGAAAACGCTGGTGTTCCGCCTGTCGGAATACCGCAACTCCCTGACCCCGGATAAACCGCCGATACCGCAACGCGTCATCGATCGTCCGCCGTCCGCCGAACTGGCGCCGGACCAGAAGGACGAAGACAGCCTGCCGCCGTATCCGGTACTGGATGCGATTCTTGAGCGTTATGTGGAACGGGATTTCAGCGCCGACGCAATCGTGGCGGACGGCTTCGAACGCGAGACGGTGCAGCGTGTGATCCGCATGGTGGATCTGAACGAATACAAGCGGCGTCAGGCGGCGGTGGGTGTGCGGGTGACGTCAAGAGGATTCGGGCGGGACCGGCGTTATCCGATTACCTGCAAGTGGCCGGCAGGGGCGTGATTACCGGTTTTGCCAATGCTGCCGCCGGCGCAATGCCGGCGGTGCGTGTCGGGCGGCCTAGCTGACGCCAGGGGGTCACTTGCGAAACGGTGTGGTGAACACGCTGCCAATGAACTTGCCGAATGACAGCGACCAGTCGAAGTAGTCCCGCCACTCGGTGATCTTGCCATTCTTCACCACAAACACGCCCATCACGGGCAGTTCTGCGCGGAAAAACTTGCCGCCCAGCGTGTCTACCCGCTCGGTCATGACCACATCGCCGTTGCTGGCGATATTGATCATGTCCACCTTGAACTCGGTCATCGCCTTGCCCATGCCCTGCAACGCCTTGGCGACATTGCGCTTGCCGCGGGCGGTGTGGAAAGGCACGTTCTGGTACACGCAGTCGTCGGCAATCAGCGCCAGTGCGGCGTCCATGTCCAGTTCGCTGCTGGCCTGCAGAAATTCCTCGACCACGGTCCGCGCATCGGCAACGGTTTTGTCCATTACAGTATCCATCTCTATATCTCTCCTTGAGTTCGGTTACGCCTTGATCCGTTCACACCCTAATCCAGCAATCCGAACGACACCACATTCAGCATCGTCTGTTTGCCGCGCTTGCCCTTCTCATAAACCAGATTCCCGTTCGCATCCAGATCCGGATGCTGCGGATAGTTATGTTTCAGCACTGCCACCGTCGATGTCTGCAAATCTTCCAGCCCCAGCTCCGCGTACGCTTTTGCCATGATCGCCAGCGCATCCGGCACCGACGGGCTGGAATCGAAATTCTCCACCACATAACGACCGCGATTGGCTGCCGCCACA
>JBMOPR010000255.1:0-2891 GCA_049323075.1 Pseudomonadota bacterium | reverse complement strand
GGTGCCGGCGTGGTGGTGGCCGGAATGGCGCTGGGCGTGCTGTTGATGCTGGGCCTGGACCAGTTCACGCCCCACGAGCACGACAAGACCGGTCCCTGCGGCCCGGGCCATGACGAGTGCGGCCGCATCTGGCTGTTCGTGTTTGCCATTGCGCTGCACAACCTGCCGGAGGGCATGGCCATCGGCGTCGCCTTTTCCCAGGCTGACATGGCAGTGGGCTTGCCGCTGACCACGGCTATCGCGTTGCAGGATATTCCCGAAGGTCTGGCGGTGGCGCTGGCTATTCGCGGCGCCGGGTATTCGCCGTTGCTGGCAGTGCTGGTGGCGGGAGCCAGCGGGTTGCTGGAACCATTGGGGTCGCTGCTGGGAGTGGGTTTGTCCAGCGGCATGGCCGTGGCCTATCCCGTTGGACTGGGCCTGGCGGCCGGGGCGATGCTGTTTGTGGTGTCCCATGAAGTGATTCCGGAAACCCACCGCAACGGCCACCAGACCTCGGCCACCGTGGGCCTGATGCTGGGTTTCGCCCTGATGATGGTGCTCGACACGACGTTGGGCTGAGGCGTTCCAACGGGTACCCGACTGTTCCAGTGGGGTATTTTGGTTTAGCATGGGCGGCCTCGACACGGGGTCGCCTCTTTGCTTCCCTGTCACCCGTTTTATTTTCCGGTTGCCCGTTGGCCCGCATTTCGCAAAACGCCGAATGTGATCCGACCGGCCAGAACGAAACCATTGGAGCAGTCCCCATGAATTCCCAGTTGCATGAACAGGTCAGCCGCATCCTTGCCACCCAGCCCGATCCGGTGTCGCGTCAGAACCTGGTGGATGTCGCAGACCTGACAGAAGTTTCCCTGAGCGGCGATACCCTGAACCTGGGTCTGCAGTTCGGTTACCCCATCAACGGTGTGAGGGAACGGCTGCAGGCGGAACTGGCGCCCCTGTTCAGCAAGCTGGGCGCGGCGAAGGTCAATCTGAAGCTGGACTGGAAGGTGAAGCCGGCCCTGACCAAGGTGCTGGAAGGCGCGGGCAAGGTACGCAATATCCTGGCGGTGGCGTCGGGCAAGGGCGGGGTGGGCAAGTCCACCACCGCCGTGAACCTGGCTCTGGCCCTGGCCGCCGATGGTGCCCGGGTGGGTATTCTGGATGCCGACATTTATGGCCCCAGCCAGCCGTTGATGCTGGGGGTGCCCGAGGGCACCAAGCCGCAGGTGCACCAGCAAACGTTTTTCCTGCCGATTGACGCGCTGGGCCTGCAGTCCATGTCGATGGGCTATCTGGTTACCGAGCAGACCCCGATGGTGTGGCGCGGCCCCATGGCCAGCGGCGCGCTGCAGCAGTTGCTGAAACAAACGATCTGGTCTGACCTGGACTATCTGGTGGTGGATATGCCCCCCGGCACCGGCGACATCCAGCTGACGCTGTCGCAGCAGGTGCCGGTGTCGGGCGCCGTCGTGGTGACCACGCCGCAGGACATTGCGCTGCTGGACGCGAAAAAGGGCGTGGAGATGTTCCGCAAGGTGAATGTGCCGGTGCTGGGAATCGTGGAGAACATGGCGATCCATATCTGCAGCAATTGCGGTCACCAGGAGCATATTTTCGGTGCCGGTGGCGGCGAGAAGATTGCGAAACAGTACGGCGTGTCGGTGCTGGGCAGCCTGCCCCTGAGCCTGTCGATCCGCGAGCAGGCGGACGGCGGAAAGCCCACCGTGGCGGCCGATCCCAATGGCGAGATCGCGGCCATCTACCGTCGCATCGCGCGGCTGGCGGCGGGGCAGCTGGCGAAGATGTCGCGCCAGTCCACCGGTGCCTTCCCCAAGATCAGCATCCACAACGACTGAACCTGTTTCGCAAGGAGGCGCCGGATGTACATCGGCACAGCAGCGCGCAAGACTGGCCTTTCAGTGAAAGCCATCCGCTTTTACGAAGCGGTGGGTTTGATTCCGTCGCCTCCCCGGGCGGGGCGCTATCGCCATTACGACGCCCATTCAATTGAGCTGCTGTTGCTGATCAAGGAAGCCAAGGCTCTGGGGGTGACTATCGCCGAGTTGAAACGGCTGGTTCAGGGCGCGGACGGTCCGCTGGACTGGGGCAAGGTAGTGGCGTTTCTTCAGCAGCAGAAAGTGCGGGTGTGTGCGGAAATACAGACGCTGGAAGCGCAGCTGGAGCGGATCGACGCCTGCCTCGGGCTGATTGCGGAGTGTCCTGATGTCAGCCCGTCTGCGCCGTCCGGTTCTGGCATTGCCTGTTGATTCTCGATTGTCTGTTGAATTGTCTGTTGACTCTCCCCTTTAGGGCAGAGTGCATACTGCCGGCGTCATCGACTACCGGAGCATGCAATGGGCAAACGCATCCTGATCCTGAACGGCAATCCCAAGCCAGACAGCCTGTGTGCCGGTCTGGCCGCCGCTTATGGCGATGCCGCTGCGGCCAGCCACGAGGTACGGCCTGTGGCGCTGGCGCAACTGGGTTTCGAGAGTGATCTGCATGCAGGTTACGACCGGGATCAGCCGCTGGAGCCGGACCTGCACACCTTCCAGCAGAATCTGTTATGGGCCCAGCATCTGGTGCTGGTGGCGCCGGTCTGGTGGGGTGGTGTGCCGGCCCGGCTGAAGGGCCTGATCGACCGCGCCTTCCTGCCGGGTTTTGCTTTCCGCTACGAGAAAGGACAGGTGTGGCCGACGCAGTTGCTGAAGGGTAAAACCGCCACCCTGCTGCTGACCCTGGATACGCCGCCCTGGTACTATCGCCTGCTGCAGGGCGCGCCGGCCGTGCGGCAGCTGGACACGGCCACGCTGGCCTTCAGTGGCTTCAAACCGGTGCGTCACCACCTGTTCGGGCCGGTGATCCATGCCGATGACGCACGTCGTCAGCGCTGGCTGGACAAGGCCCAGGTG
>JBMOPR010000254.1:0-2896 GCA_049323075.1 Pseudomonadota bacterium | reverse complement strand
CCAGCGGCTCCACGTCCTCCAGCAGAATCGGTTTGAGGCCGGACTTCAGTTTCAGCAGATCGCGAATCGCCGCCACCGGACGATCCTGGGTCAGCGCCGCGTATTCCTTGTAGGCCTCGTATTCGCCGGACTGTACAGCCTTGTGCAGCGCCGCCACCACATCCGGGTTGAAGGCATGGTATTCGCCACCGTGGACAAATTTCAGCAGACCGCCCTGCTCGATCGGCTTGCGTGCTTTCCACGCATCCGCCGCCAGCGCCTTGATGTCTGCTTCAAAATGGACAAAGCCGGCGCCTTCGATGCGGCTCGGCACGTCGCTGAAACAGATCTCGCGCACGTCGGACGCGATGCCCACCGCTTCGAACAGCTGACCGCCACGATAGGACGCCACCGTGGAAATACCCATCTTCGACAGGATCTTCAACAGACCCTTGTCGATGGACTTGCGGAAATTCTTCTGCGCATCGATCGGGTCCATCAGGATCTCACCGGTACGCACCAGATCGCACAGCACGTCGTACGCCAGATACGGATACACCGCCGTGGCGCCAAAACCGATCAGACAGGCGAAATGATGCGGATCGCGGGCAGTCGCGGTTTCCACCACGATATTGGAATCGCAGCGCAGCCCCTTCTGGGTCAGACGGTTGTGCACCGCTCCCACCGCCAGCAATGCGTGCACCGGCAGTTTGCCCTGCTGGATGGCGCGGTCGGTCAGCACCAGGATGACCTTGCCGGAACGCACAGCCTGCTCGGCAGCGTCCGCCACATTGATCACCGCCTGACGCAGGCTGATGGCCTCGTCGTAATTCAGGTCGATGCGGGCGACTTCATAGCCCTTGCGCTTGATGTTGGTAACCGCCTGGAACTTGCTGTGGGACAGCACCGGCGACGTCAGGATCGCGCGGTCGGCGTGCTCGGCGGTTTCCTCGAACACATTGCGCTCGGCGCCCAGACAGGTTTCCAGCGACATCACGATCGCTTCCCGCAGCGGATCGATCGGCGGATTGGTCACCTGCGCAAACTGCTGGCGGAAGAAGTCGTACAGCGGACGGATCTTGGTGGACAGCACCGCCATCGGGGTGTCGTCGCCCATGGAGCCCACCGCTTCCTGCGCGGTTTCCGCCATCGGACGCAGCACCTGGTCCCGCTCCTCGAACGACACCTGGAACATCTTCTGGTAAGTCTTGATCGCCTCCGGGTCCAGTTGCTCCAGCTGCCGGGTTTCCTCGGTCAGAGTGTCCTGGATGCGGATGGCGTTATCCTTCAGCCACTGTTTGTAGGGCTTGCGGGCCTTCAGGCGATTGTCGATGTCGGCAGTGTGCAGCAGCTCGCCGGTCTCGGTGTCCACCACCAGAATCTGGCCGGGTCCGACGCGGCCTTTGGCCACCACATCTTCCGGCCGATAGGCATGCACGCCGATCTCGGACGCCAGCGTGATGTAGCCGTTCTGGGTGATCACCCAACGGGACGGACGCAGACCGTTGCGGTCCAGCATGCAGATGGCGTGACGGCCATCGGTCATCACCAGACCGGCGGGGCCGTCCCAGGGCTCCATGTGCATGGAGTTGTATTCGTAGAAGCCGCGCAGATCGGCATCCATGGTCTCGACGTTCTGCCAGGCCGGCGGCACCAGCATGCGCACGGCACGGAAGATGTCCATACCACCAACCACCAGCAGTTCCAGCATGTTGTCGAGGCTGGAGGAGTCGGAACCGGTGCGGTTCACCAGCGGCTTGATGTCATCGAAATCAGGCAGCAGTTCGGATGCGAATTTGGGCGTCCGCGCCACAGACCAGTTGCGGTTGCCCATGATGGTGTTGATTTCACCGTTGTGCGCCAGGAAGCGGAACGGCTGCGCCAGCGGCCAGCGCGGCAGGGTATTGGTGGAGAAACGCTGGTGGAAGACGCAGATCGCGGTCTCCATGCGCGCGTCGGCCAGCTCGAGGTAGAAGGCTGGCAGATCCTTCGGCATCATCAACCCTTTGTAGGAGACGATGGTGGCGGACAGGCTGGCCACGTAGAAATCGCGGTCTTCCTTCAGTTTGGCTTCCGCCAGACGGCGGGCGAAGAACAGGCGGCGGTTGACTTCCACGCTGGACATGCTGCCGTCGCCATTGACGAAGATCTGCTCGATCTGCGGCAGACTGGACAGGGCGATACGGCCGAGAACGCCGGCATCGGTCGGCACCAGGCGCCAGCCGAGAACAGTCAGCCCCTGCTCGGTGATTTCGCGCTCCAGCACCTGGCGGGACTGGGCGGCCTTCGCCTCATCGCGGGACAGAAACACCATGCCGACACCGAAACGCGCCGCCAGATCCTGACCAAAGGTTTCTTTTGCGATGGAACGGAAAAAGGTTTCCGGCATCTTGATCAACAGCCCGCAGCCGTCCCCCGTCTTGCCGTCAGCGGCGATGGCACCGCGGTGCGTCATGCAGGTGAGCGCTTCGATAGCGGTTTGCAAAAGATTATGGCTGGCCTTGCCCTCCATATGAGCAATCAGGCCAAAGCCGCAGTTGTCTCTGAACTGGTCAGGGTGGTAGAGCCCACCACTCTGTGCACTCATCACAAGCGAACGCCCTTTTTTCCAGTGAAATCAAATGATTGGTTGCTATCTTCGCAGGCCTTTGGAAACTGCCGGGCAAAAATGGAGAGCCATTTTACATGCGAAGCAGGGTGCAGACAAACGGAACCACGCCACCCCGGTTCCGGGTGGCGCAACCCTTTCTTCGTACAAGCAAAAAACCGGCCGGAAATGAACCGGTTATCGGGAATTCAGCGGGATTTCAGTTCCTGCTGAACCGCGTCCGCCTTGCGCACCCAGGGCGTCTGCTGCTGAAGTGCCGCAGGCAAACGCTTGACGCCGGCCTTCGCTGCCTCGTAATCCGGGTAGTCA
>JBMOPR010000253.1:0-2900 GCA_049323075.1 Pseudomonadota bacterium | reverse complement strand
TGCCAGGCCCTGGGCGAACGCGTCGCACGGCTGGCGCAGGCACTGAAACGGCGTTCGTCGTAACGACAACCCTTGATACGGAATCCACCTTACATCATGTCTGTCAATCCGCATTCTGCAGCGCCGGCCCTGCCCGACCTGCAACGCAAGGCCCGGCTGTACAGCACGCTGACGCTGGTGCATTTTTTTCTGCTGCTGGCGCTGCTGATCATCTGGTATCTGCAGGTGTGGCCGCCGTCGGACAAAACCAAATCGATCCTGATCATCCTGAACATCCACCTGGTGCCGCTGCTGGCCTTTCTCCCCGGCCTGTTAAAGCGGAACCCCCGGGTGCATATCTGGCTGTGTTTTTTTGTCCTGCTGTATTTTTGCGAGGGCGTGATCAGCGCGTTCCGGCTGCCGCACATTGTCGGCGTGCTGGGGCTGCTGGAAGCATTGCTTACCACCGGACTGTTCGTGACCGCCATGCTGGCGGCGCGCCATCTGACCCGATTGCAGAATCACTGAAGCCAACCCATGCTGGACACGTACCGCAAACTGGAAACCCCCGAAAGCATTGATCTGGACATTCGCATCGCCGGGCCACTGGTGCGCGCGCTGGCATTCCTGCTGGATACGCTGATCCGGTTCGTGATCCATATCGGCGTGTCGGTGTCACTGGTGATTTTTGGCGACGTGGGCATGGCGGCAACCCTGATTTTCACCTTTGCGCTGGAATGGTTTTATCCGGTGCTGTTTGAAGTGCTCCTGAATGGCCAGACACCGGGCAAGATAGCCATGGGCATCGCGGTAGTGAACGATGACAACACGCCGGTAAGCTGGTCGGCGTCGATCGTGCGGAATTTTCTGCGGGTGGTGGACTTCCTGCCCATGGGCTACATCACCGGGCTGGTGACCATCACGCTGAACCGCGATTTCAAGCGCGTGGGTGATCTGGCGGCGGGCACGGTGGTGATTTATCGCGAGAAAAAAATTCCTGCCCCGCAACTGCCGGAGACTCGCGCCGCACCGCCGCCGGTGGCGCTGAATCTGCAGGAACAGCGCGCCGTACTGGGCTTTGCCGAACGCCAGCAGAGCCTGACGCCGGAACGCCGCGCCGAACTGGCCAACCACCTGCAGCCGGTGCTGCATCGGCAGGACCAGCCAGCGGTGGACTACCTGTTCCGCATCGCCAGCTGGTTGCGGGGTGGACGATGAAGCAGCAGGTGTTTGAACAACAGAACCAGGCATTGTGGGAGCGTTTCGAGCGCCAGCTAAGCGCACTGGAAAAACGCCGCAAGAAAGACAAGGCAGCCGCGGAATCGCTGGATCATTTCGCCGATCATTATCGCCAGATCTGCCATTCGCTGGCGCTGGCACAGGAACGGCAATACAGCCCGCACCTGATCGATCATCTCAATGACCTGGCCTTGCGCGGGCATCAGCATTTCTATCGCCGCAAGGGCCACATCCTCTACAACCTGCTGCAGTTCGTGCTGCAGGGTTTTCCCCAGGCGGTCCGGCGCGAATACCGTTTTGTCTGGCTGGGCATGTTTTTGTTTTTCGTGCCGGCGCTGGTGATGGGCGGCCTCACCTGGCTCGACCCGAATCTGGTGTATGCAGTGTACGGTCCTGACGACGTGGAAGAGTTCGTGAAGATGTACGATCCCGCCAACCACGCGAAATTCTCGGAGAACCGCGGTTCCAGCGACGATTTCGTGATGTTCGGTTTTTATATCAAGAACAATATCGGCATCGGTTTCCAGACCTTTGCCAGCGGCATTCTGCTGGGGATCGGCGCGCTGTTTCATCTGATATTCAATGGCGTAGCGATCGGCACCGTGGCCGGCTATCTGACGGAACTGGGCCATACCGAAACGTTCTGGCCATTCGTGGTGGGACATGGCGCGTTTGAACTGACCGGCATCGCGATTTCCGGCGCGGCGGGACTGAAACTGGGTTATGGCCTGCTGTGCCCGGGCCGGCTGACCCGGCGGCAGTCGCTGATCAATGCGGCGCGCGAGGCGATGCCGCTGGTGTATGGCGTGTTTTTCCTGCTGCTGATTGCTGCGTTTGTGGAAGCGTTCTGGTCGTCGAGCACGAATCTGCCGGACACTGCAAAATATGTGGCCGGCGCCAGTTTCTGGCTGCTGGTGATCAGCTATCTGTGCCTGGGGGTGCGCCGTGGATCTTAGCAAGATCACCGCGCGGGTGCGGCCACGCAATCCCTACGAGGCTGCCGACCTGGGCATCGTGATGGCGCGGCAGTGGTTCCGTCCACTGATGCTGCTGTGGCTGCTGCCGTCCCTGCCGCTGATGCTGGTGCTGTACGGCATTTTCCACGCCCAGCCTCTGTGGGCGCTGCTGATCCTGTGGTGGCTGAAACCGCTGTTCGAAACCCTGCAATTGCAGTTCATCGCCGAAGCGCTGTTCAATCCGGACGCGCGCTGGCAGGACTTCGCGAAAAAGCTTCCCACCCTGTTGCGGCACCAGCTGCTGGCAAAACTGTTCGTGCAGCGCTGGAGCCTGTCGCGTTCGTTCAACATGCCGGTGGGCGAACTGGAGCGGCTGGGCGGAAGCCAGCGCGCACGCCGGTTGAGCACGCTGCACCGGGGCGCCAATGCGGCCAGCATCTGGCTGACGCTGCTGGGCACCCATCTGGAAGCCCTGCTGGTGAGCGCACTGTTCCTGGCCGCGTGGATGCTGGTGCCGGTGGAAATGTCAGTGGATTTCGAAATTGACGATCTGCTGGACAGCCCGCTGCTGTTTCCCACTCTGGCCTGGGGCGGTTATCTGGCCATGTGGATCATCGCGCCGTTCTACGTCTGCTGCGGTTTCATGCTGTACATCAACCGTCGCACCTGGCTGGAAGCCTGGGACATCGAACTCACCTTCCGCCAGCTGGCCGCGCGCCACGCGGC
>JBMOPR010000252.1:0-2902 GCA_049323075.1 Pseudomonadota bacterium | reverse complement strand
ACAGGCCAATTGAAGTTCGCCCCGCCGGGGCTGGCCATTTACCAAAGAAAAACGCCGCCGATGGCACTGCCCGGCGGCGTTTCTCGTTTCACAGCGATGAAAACTGCGTTCACTCCTTCTCGAACATTTTCTGGATGCTGGAAAAATCCTTTTTGCCAAAACCCTTGCGACCATGTAACGCGTACAGGCTTTTCGCCAGATAACCCATCGGGGTTGAACTTTGGCTTTTCAGTGCCGCTTCCAGTGCCAGGCCCAGATCCTTGTTCATCAGGTTGGTCTGGAAACCACCGTCATAATTATTGGATGCCGGCACATTGGGCATCACGCCGGGATAGGGATTGTAGAGTTCGAGTGACCAGTTGCGACCGGAACTCTGCAGCATGATCTGCGACAGCACCTGCGGATCAAGGCCATTGTCCACACCCAGTTGCAGCGCTTCCGCCGTACCGATCATGTGTACTGCCAGCAGCATGTTGTTGCAGATCTTGGCTATCTGCCCGGCGCCGTGATCACCCGCATGAAACACATTCTTGCCCATGTTGCGCAGGATCGGCTCGGCCTTTGCAAATGCGGATTTGTCGCCACCGACGATAAAGGTAAGCGTGCCGGCCTTCGCACCTCCGACGCCGCCGGACACCGGTGCATCCAGCGTGACAATGTCTTTGGCTTTGGCGGCCTGCGCGAGATTGACGGCATTTTCCGGCGCAATGGTGGAGCAATCGATAACGAGCGTGCGCGGACTGATATGATCCAGCAGACGGGTCTGGTGCATATACAGGTCTTCCACGATCTGGCCAGACGGCAGCATCGAGATCAGCACATCAACATCACGCGCCGCATCCAGTGCTGTGGCGGCCGCCTGTGCACCTTGCGCGATAACCTGCTGCACCAGTTCGGCGGACAGATCGAACACTTTCACTTCATGCCCGGCTTTCACCAGATTAATGGCCATGGGGCCACCCATATTGCCGACGCCAACAAACCCGATGCTTGCCATGATTTATTTCCCCAGATCGTTGAGAGGGTTGTGATTTTTCCAGCTGGCGGGCGCAGTGAAATGCTGTTCCACCCAACTGGCCGGCACTGCCTTCGCGCTGTCATGCCGCCATGCTGGATTACCGTCCTTGTCCACCAGCAGCGCACGCACACCTTCGGGGAAGTCCGGATGCAGGCAACATTGTACCGACATGATCAGCTCCATCTGGAACACGCCTTCCAGTGACAATTTCTTGCCACGCTGCAATTGTTCGTACACCAGATGTGCCGTCGTAGGGCAGCCTTTTTTCAGGGTGGCCACCGCCTTGCCCAGCCAGGGATCGTCGCTCTGCAGCGCACCGATATTCGCAACGATGTCGGCGCAGGCATCGCCGTCGGTGAGCTGCTGGATCAGGTCGAAATGCTGGCGCACCGGGGACACCGGAAGCTGATCCAGCGCTTCATGTTCGCGCAGGACATGGCTGACGACTGCGTGATTCTGGCGAGTTACCGAATGCCACTGCGCACCTTGCAAAGCGTTCAACACGGCGGATTTCTTCGCAGACGGAACAAAACGGTCCGCCATGCCGACAAACAGCGCATCCGCCGCATTGATATTGGCACCCGTCAGACCGAGGAACAGACCGCTGCGCCCCGGTGCATGATTCAGAAACCAGGTACCGCCCACATCGGGATACAGACCGATGCTGATTTCCGGCATCGCCAGACGGGAGGTCTCTGTCACCACCCGGTGCGATGCGCCGGACATCAAACCAATGCCACCGCCCATCACAATGCCGTGACCCCACAGAATCAGCGGTTTGCCGAAACGGTGAATCTGGTAATCGAGCCGGTATTCATTTTCAAAAAAAGCCTGACAGTAATCAGCGGCCTGCTCAGGCCCGACTTCCTTGATGCGATCATACAGATTGCGAATGTCGCCGCCGGCACAAAAAGCTTTTTCCCCGGCACCCTGCAGCCAGACGCAGACGATGCTGTCGTCCTGCTCCCACTGCTGCAATTGCGGCCGCAGCAGCTCCACCATTTCCACACTCAGGGAATTCAGCTTTTTCTCTGCATTCAGCGTGGCCACGCCGATTTTTCTGCCACCGGTGGTCGCCAGCGTTTCAAACAATACTGCCTGCGTCATTGCAAAATCTCCGTCGCACCTTCCAGCAACAAACGGCGCGCGATGATGTGGCGCATGATTTCGTTGGTGCCTTCCAGA
Organism: Pseudomonadota bacterium; assembly: GCA_049323075.1. GTDB lineage: Bacteria > Pseudomonadota > Gammaproteobacteria > Pseudomonadales > Ketobacteraceae > Ch67. The sequence goes on along the minus strand of JBMOPR010000252.1, from coordinate 699 downwards.
ATCTGATGAACCCGCGTGTCGCGCACGAATCGCTCCAGCGGATATTCGCGAATATAACCGTAACCACCGTGGATTTGCAGCGCGTCGTTGCAGATGGCAAAGCCGGCGTCAGTGGCGAAACGTTTGGCCATGGCGCAGTACAGCGAGGCTTCGGGATCGTTTTCATCCAGCTTGCACGCTGCCAACCGCACCATTTGCCGCGCAGCAACCAGATCCGTAGCCATGTCCGCCAGCTTGAACTGCAGGGCCTGAAAATCTGCCAGCGCACGACCGAATTGCTTGCGTTCATTTAAATAGCGTTGCGCCGTGTCGAGTGCCGCCTGCGCCGTTCCCAGCGAGCAGGTGGCGATATTGATGCGGCCACCGTCCAGCCCTTTCATGGCGAATTTGAAACCGTCACCTTCGTTGCCGACACGATTGCTCACTGGCACGCGCACATTGTCGAAGGAAATCGTGCGGGTGGGCTGGCAGTTCCAGCCCATTTTTTCTTCCTTGCGTCCGTATTCAATGCCAGGCAGATCCGCCGGCACCAGCAGACAGGAAATGCCTTTTGCGCCTTCACCGCCGGTGCGCGCCATCAGAATCAAAACATCCGTAGAACCGGCGCCGGAAATGAAACACTTGCTGCCATTCAGAATGTAATGATCGCCGTCGCGCCGCGCGGTGGTTTTCAGCGACGCCGCATCCGATCCGGCATTG
>JBMOPR010000251.1:0-2903 GCA_049323075.1 Pseudomonadota bacterium | reverse complement strand
GAAGCCTGAATTCCCTGCACAATGGCACCAGGCGTCATTCCGTTGTGATGGCCGGACAGACGGCCGATACCGGTTCCAGCGCATCCAGCACGCCGTCTGCGCGCAAGGTCAGCGTTGAGACTGCAAATCCGGCGCTGCGCAACGCCTTGGCAGTCCAGGTGTTGCAGGTATGCAGCAGATGAAAGCGGCCGTTGCCGGCGTAGAACTGGCTGTTGCCGTAAAGGCCTTTCTGCTGCGGAAGCAACTGGCCGTTGGCATCGGTGTGCAGGCTGGCAATGATGTACTGCTGCAGGCGGTCCAGTTGTGCTGGCGACAGGCACAGCGCCCGCACCTGGCTGTTGCCAAAGTAACGCACCGGATTGGCCGGTACTGCCACGATCTGCACCACTGCGCCCTGAGAAAAGAAAGCTGCCTGCAGCGTCAGCCCGCTGGTGATGTCGTCGGCCGGGTAAAAGCGTGCATCGCCCCAGCCGATTTCATAAAACGGAGTCGCCCCAAAGCGCGCGCGCAACTGTGGAAATATCTGATTGAGCCCGGCTGCCGGCAAAATCACACCGGTATGCCAGCCGTGGCTGGCGACATACACCGGAATGGCGGGTGTATTGGAAGCGCCCGGCGTTGCGGACGCGTCCACGACGGCAGGATTGCTGGTGCAGGCAGTGAGGAGCAGCCAGCCCAGGGCAAGCAGGATTAAGCGGAATTGCATCCCCGCGACCGCACGATAAATCCTCACTGGTTGGCCTGATTGCCGTCGCTGGCGCGCTCGCCAGTGGAACAGGCCTGGGTGGCGGTCAACAACGTGGCGAACCGGGAAACGGACGTGGCCAACATCAACTGCTCCGGCTTTTCGGAAGTGGGAAAATCAGTATAGCAGCGGCTTTTGTCGCAATGCCGACAGAACAGCGGGCGGGCTGCTGTTTCGTATCGGCGGAAAATCCCGGTGTTTTTCAGGTGCTTTGGTGCCAACGGGCCAGAATTGCCGCGCTGGAGTGAATCTTGCAAAACGTTGGTCATCTTTCCCGGCAGCGCCTGCACGGAGCATCCACCATGGCCCTCACCATCAGCATGACCACCGCCAGCGCCGGCCTCGCCGACAGCCCCATCGCGCGGGCCATCATCCATCTGGCGGCCACCGTGTCGGTCAGCCAGCGCCAGGGACTGGTGCCGGACAGCCCGGCCCTGGATCTGCAATTCCTGCTGCCGGGCCAACTGGCGAAACCGGATTTCACCGGCATGCGCATGGGCGGCTACGACCCGGCCCACGGCACGCTGCATTTCGAAAAGGCTGTGCCTGAACACATCCTGCATTCGCCGCACTGCGGTGCCTTCGTCGCCCAGGTGATGCAGGACGTGGTGGACAACGCCTTCGATTTTTTCCAGGACGGCGCCGGCTTCGACATGCTGCGCTGGCAGCAGCTCAGCAATCGGCTGGGCGGGGCCATGCAGGACCTGAAACTGCCGGTTGCGATCGGTTGATTGGGGAGCAGCATTTCCCGCGCTGATCTTGTCGCGAATCTGATAAATGCCAGGAATCGACCACCATGCGTTACGCGCCCGATGCACACGAAATTGAAACGGTGGACTCGCTGCCGGATTCAGAGCGGATGGAATATTTCCTGATCCGCATCGCTGAAACCGAGGAAGTCTGGAGTCTGCAGGAACGGCGAAATATTTTCCGCCATGAAGTGAACGGCCAGTGGGCCGTGCCGTTCTGGCCCTACCGGCATTTCGCCCGCACCGCCGCGCTGGAAGTGTGGCAGGATGGCGCGCCGCAGGGCATGTCGCTGGAACATTTCATCCATCCCACATTGCAGCAGCTGATCGATGCGGACCTGCTGGTGGAGATCATGCCCTCCGCCGGCAGACCCGGCTGCCTGATCACGCCGCACCGCCTGCTGGATATTCTGGTGAGCCTGCAGCATGCGCGGGAATATCGGCTGGATGCGGATGGTTAAAATCTTCGTTTCGCCCTAAACCGCCGGTCCCTGCACTTGCTGCTCATATCGCCTGGCGATCTTCGCTCCATATGAGCGACAGGGCTTCTCAATAAAGCGATAGTTGACTTCGACCAGTATTACTGCCAGCACAATAAACACCGCCACGACAGGTACCCAGTTCTCCTTGCCTTCAAGGACTCTGCCTGGCGAATAGAGAAAGAAGATTTCACGCGTTGCAAAGAAAGCGGGCACGTGAATCAAGTACAGCGTATAGGATCTTGAGCCCAGCCATACCAGAAACCCGCGGACAGGACCCGGGACGTCAATGTAGCCTCGATCAAATGATGCAAAGAAGACCAGGACAGCCGCCAGTACTGCGATCAGGCTGAATCCATTAGGAACAACCCGAATGCCTGACGCCCCAATGGAACCAATGAACATTAGTAACACCACGAACAAAACCCTGCGTACGATGGCTTTGCGCAGGAAAAGCGGCTCAAACAGCTGGTAGGATCGATGCCCTTGCCACAAGGCAATCAATGCGCCCAACGCCAGTCCATCGGTTCTCAGTGCCATACCCAGTAAATCCCGTGACTGTAGCAACTGAACCGCTGCAATGAGTGCCAGCACCCAGGGTAATCTTTTTTTGGAGAGCAAAATCAGAAACGGAAATATCAGATAGAACTGTTCCTCCAGCGACAGGCTCCAATAAACGAAACTTGCGCCATACTCCGTACGTCCAAACACGTCGGCAAAGCGAAAATTTGCAACCTGCAGAATACCAGCGATAGTGGCTTCGTAGTTGGCGAGAACGCTACCAAAGGCGCCAGACGTATTGAAAAAAATCGCTGCCAGGAGAATCAGTACGAGCCACAGCCATGCCGAAGGAACCAGTCGCCAGAAACGCTTGATCCAGAAAGCCGCGACATTGGGCATGTTGACATGCCAGGGCTGATTGTCCGGTAG
>JBMOPR010000250.1:765-2905 GCA_049323075.1 Pseudomonadota bacterium | reverse complement strand
CCAGCAACAATGCGTCCCCCGCGAACGTCGCGGCAAGATAATCGATTTCATGACGCCGTGCCACCAGCGCCCGGTTCAATTTGCGATAGACATCCCAATCCAGCCCCAGCGAGTTGGAATGGGCCCAGGCCACCTTTTCCAGCCACTCCAGATAGACGACATTATTGGTGTGGCCCATGACATCGATATGCGTGGACGTGACCTGGATGGGCAGTATAAAAGGATGCGGCCGGTCCCAGGCGAGTGCTGCAACGGAATCCGGCGAAGATGGTGTGTCCTGTGTCATGGAAGGTTCCCCGTGAAAATCCGTGGCGGTGCAAACGTGTGCGTCGGTAAATGCATGACTGACGTCGCTGTCAGCCTTTCGCCGGCCGCGGTGCCGACTTCACCGCCACATCATTGCGCAGATACACCGGCACCACCTGTTCGGCATTGATGCTTTCGCCCCGCTGCCAATACAGCGTGGCCAGCGGCAACAGATCGCGGGCATGGGGCAGCAGCGTCGGTTCACACTGCTGCAAGGCGCCTGTGGCGGTTTCCAGTATGTCGCGAAACACCCAGCCGCTGCCGGCGCCATACCAGCCTGCTTGCGCATCAATACCGGCGGCCTGCTGCAACTGTGCCGGCACGCACACACACTCGCGCCCCACCAGCTCCAGATCGCCCGCATCATTTACCTGATAACTACCCCAGTACACTTCGCCCATGCGTGCGTCGAACGCGGCATGAATACGGGTCCAGCCGAATTCACGCACTGCCCGCTGCGCCAGCCCCGCCAGCGACGACACCGGTACCACCGGCAGATCGGCGCCGAAGGCCAGCCCCTGCACCGTACCCGCCGCAATGCGCAGCCCGGTAAATGAACCGGGGCCACGGCCAAAACAGAGCGCATCCAGCTGCTGCAGGCGCAGACCCGCTTCCGCCAGCACCTCATCCACCATCGGCAGAATCAGTTCCGCATGCTTGCGCGGCTGATCGGTAAAACGGAACAGCAGCTGATCGCCGGTTTGCAGGGCGACAGAACAGGCTTCAGACGATGTGTCGATGGCAAGCAGTGTAGGCGGCATCGGAGCTCCCGGGTTGATGCGCGCATTATCGCAGGAATGGGCGGCGGGACAAACGCGTCAATCGGGTCGCAACAATCCCTGCTCGTGAAAAAATGCCTGCACGGCAGCGAAGGATGTTGCCACAGGCACCGGCGGCAGACTGGACAGAAAGCGCTGTCCATAAGGCTTGCGCAGCAGACGGGTGTCACCCACCAGGATCAGGCCACGGTCGTCGCTGGACCGCAGCAGTCGCCCGATCCCCTGCCGGAAGCGGGTAATCGCCTGCGGCACCATGTAATCGTTGAACAGATGCTGGCCCTGCTTTGCCGCCATGAATTTCCACGCCAGCGCCAGAATGTCGTCAGGTGGGGTGAACGGCAGCTTGTCGATGGCAATACAGCGCAACGCAGCACCGCTGACATCGATGCCTTCCCAGAAACTGCCGGTACCCAGCAGCAGGCTCTGGTCGTTCTGGCGGAATTGCTGCAACAGCTGCTGACGATGACTGCCCGGCAAATGGACCAGCAATTGACGGTCGGTGCGCCCCTGCAACAGCTGTGCGGCGTTCTGCAGCGCCTCATGACTGGAGAACAACAGCAGCATGCCTCCATCCAGATCCTGCGCTACCGCCAGCACCTGCTCGATCCAGGCCGGCATGAACGCCTCGTCCGCCGGCTCTGGCAGGGATTCCGGAATCCACAGCATTGCCTGCCGCGCATAATCCAGTTCGCCAGCAAAACGTTGCACCTGCAATTGCGGCAGATCCAGAATGCGTTTGAACCAGGCGAACGAATTGTCCACCGCCAGTGTGGCCGAAATGAAAATCCAGTTGGCGCGGGTCGCCGCAATGCTGGCAAAGGGCGATTGCACGCGTCCGGCGATCAATCGCAGCCAGCGACCGCCGGTGTCAGCCTGCAGCACTGCCTCCTCCGCGACCGCATGACCCAGCATCGAACGCCACGCCTGCAACTGTTCCAGCTGCGACTGGATGCCGGCGTGCGCGGTTTGCACCTGTCGCAACACAACATCCAGTGACATCAATAATTTAAGTAATGGCAACAGGCTGGTGGCCGCTACCTGCACCAGGTCGTCCT
>JBMOPR010000250.1:0-755 GCA_049323075.1 Pseudomonadota bacterium | reverse complement strand
TGATGCAATTGATGGCGGATTTTTTCCCACATCGATTCCAGCTGCAGCAATCCGCTTTTCAAACTGGGGAATAGCCCGAAATATTCCTTGCACGCGACACGCACCTGCCGCAACCAGCGCTGCATTCGATAGCCGTCCAGCATGTCGGTATTGAACCGCACCAGCAGGTCAGGCAATTGATGTGCCTCATCCACTATTACGGCATCCGCCTCTGGCAACAGAGCCCCCATGCCTTTTTCGAACAGACGGTTGTCGCTCAGCAGTAGCGTGTGGTTGATCAGCAGCACTTCGGCCTGTGTGGCGCGAGTGCGAGCCTGCTGAAAATAGCAATTATTGAATTGGGGGCAGCGCTGGCCCAGACATTGATCGGCAGTGACCGTCAGATGTTGCGCGGCGCGAACCCGTTCTGCATCCGGCAAAGGCAGGGTGTTGATTTCTCCAGACCGGGTTTGTTGCAGCCCAATACTGATCGCCTGCCAGTTTTCCGCCACCCAGCGCTCACCCACCTGCAGTTGCTCATCCAGCTTCCAGCGGCAGATATAGTTCTCACAGCCCTTCAATACCGTTAGCGTTCGCACCTGCGGCAGACAACTACGTAATTTCTGGTATTCGCCCCACCATAAATGGTCCTGCAGGGTGCGATTGCCCACCGAAATAATGATGCGCTGCGAATGCAGCAACACCGGCAGCAGATAAGCCAGGGTTTTTCCGGTGCCTGTGGGTGCCTCGAGCGCCATTGGCTGCCGCAGCGACAG
>JBMOPR010000249.1:0-2909 GCA_049323075.1 Pseudomonadota bacterium | reverse complement strand
GCGTTTTGCACAGTGGCACCGTCTGTATCTGGCGCGCCTGCAACAGGACAACCTGCTGGACCAGCCCGCGCTGCTGCAATGGGTGTTGGCTCAGGGCGACGCCGTGCGCCCCATGTTTCCCGCCACCATTTTCCTGCACGGATTCAATGATCATTCGGAACCGCAATTGCGGCATCTGATGACCTGCGCACAACAGGCGGGCAGCCGGATCGGATTCTCGCATTTGCCTTCCCGCAACGGCACCTGTCATTCCGTCGCCTTTGCCCAGGTGGATGAACAGTTCGGTGCGGCCGTGAACTGGGCGCTGACGCAACGAGCTGCCAGCGTTCAGCCCGTCCGCATCGGCATCGTGATTCCCAATCTGCAAAACCAGCGTGCGCGGATGCGCGCCATTTGCCAGGCGTTGTGGCAACAGCAGCCGGATCACGGCCAGCACCACTGGAGCGATATCATCAATATCACGGCGGGGCAGAAGCTGACGGACTATCCGCTGGTGTCGCACCTGCTGTTATTGCTGCGGGCGCTGGGCGGGGAACTTTCGCTGCTGGAGTGGAACCTGCTGCTGACGAGCCCCTGTTTTGCGGGTGACACGGCTTTCATCGAGCATGACCGTTTCATTCAGCGTCTGCGCGACCAGAACTGCATGCGCCTGGGTCTGGATGCCGTCGCCAGACGTTGGCATCAGTTTGCACCGGGCGGTTCGGCTACCGCAGACTGGCTGGCCCGTTTGCAGTCGGCCCGTTCCTCGGCGAAGAAGCAGTCCATTCCCCAATGGCTGAACTGGCTGAATGGATTGCTGGTCGCGTCGCAGTGGGGTCAGCAACGCACGTTGTCGAGCGAGGAATTCCAGATCCGGCAGCGCCTGCAGGAAACACTGCTCACGCTGCTGGAACTGACCCCATTCGTGACGCGGCTGTCGTTGACTGAATTCTGTCATGAACTGAACGAATCCCTGCGCGGCGTTCAATTCCAGCCACAAACCGAAACCGCATGCATTCAGATCATGGGTGTGCTGGAAGCGGCCGGTTTGCCGTTTGATGCGTTGTGGGTGTGTGAGTGCGAGGCTGCGAACTGGCCGCAATCCGTCTCTGCCAATCCGCTGTTGCCGCGTCAGATCCAGCGCGCGCTGAACATGCCCGGCGCCACACCGGAGCGGGAACTGCACTATTCCGCTGCACTGCTGAACGGCTTCCGCAATTCCGCACCGCAGGTGGTATTCAGCTGGGGCGAGCATCAGGGCGACACTGAGCACGCGCTGGCGAGTCTGCTGCTGGATATTCCCGTTCTGGATACTCACTGGCCGGATGCATTCCGGTTTCATTCGCTGGAACAGCGTCAGTATCAAGAGTGGCGTGACACCGTGCTGCCGTTGCCGCCGGATGAATACGGCGCACCCGTGGAAGAGCAGCACGCCAGGGGCGGCAGCGGCATCATAAAATCCCAATCCCAGTGCCCGTTCAAGGCGTTTGCGGAATACCGGCTCAATATCCGCGCCCAGGATGAACTGACAGAAGGCGTGCGCGCCGCCGATCGTGGCCACTTGCTGCATCGCGTGCTGGAAAAATTCTGGCTGGAAGTGAAAGACTCCGCCGGGCTGCAGTTGCTGATTGAAGACGAATCCCGGCTGGATGTCCTGCTGCACGACATCGTCGACGCAGAAATTCGCCAGCTGCGTGCCGAGGTGATACTGGAGCCGGTGGCGCTGTATCCGCTGGAACAGGAGCGCACCTTCAGCTTGGTGAAACGCTGGCTGAAGGATTACGACGCACGCCGTGATCCCTTCAACATCGAACAGGTCGAAAAGAAACGCACGTTGCTATTGAACGGAATTGAATTGTCACTGGCCGTGGACCGGATCGATCGCATTGGCGATGCACTGGCGATCATCGATTACAAATCCGGTGACAAGGAGGCCCAGGTGCTGCAAGGCGAGCGCCCTGAGGAACCGCAATTATTGCTGTACGCCATGCTGGAACCAGAGAAAACCCGCGGCCTGTATTTTGGGGTTCTGCACAACAGCCGGATGCAGTACAAGGGCATGCAGGATGCGCAGCTGGCTTTCGGCAAGGGCACGGGAAAAATAATCCAGGCAGATGACTGGGCCGCCCAGATGCAGGAATGGCAGCAGACCCTGGCAGGACTGGCGCAGGAATATCGTGAGGGCAGGGCGGTGGTGGAGCCGGTGAATCCGAAGGTGTGCCAGTATTGCCACCTGGGCCCGGTGTGTCGCATCCGTGAATCTGCACAGGAGCTGGCGGATGACATCGGTTGAGTTGCTGGCGGATGCCAGTGAACGGGATCAGGCGCTGGATATCGAGCGCAGTTTTATCATGCAGGCCCCGGCCGGTTCCGGCAAAACCGGCGTACTCACCCAGCGCATTCTGAAACTGCTGGCGGTGGTGGAGCGTCCGGAGCAGATCCTGGCCATCACCTTCACCAAGAAAGCCGCGGCGGAAATGCAGCATCGCGTGATGTCGGCACTGCAAAATGCCGCGGCGGATGTTCCACCGGAAAATGAACATGACCAGTTGTACGATCAGCTGGCACGACAGGTCTTGCAGCGCGACCGGCAGCGGCAGTGGAATCTGCTCGACAATCCCGGACGCCTGCGCCTGCAGACCATCGACAGTCTGTGCAGTTCGATCGTGCGCGACAATCCGCTTGCCGCCAGGCTGGGCGTGCAGTTCAACGTTGCCGACGATGCATCCGATTGCTACAGCGAAGCGGCGCGCAGCCTGCTGGCGTCGCTGGATGAAGACAGCGATCTGGGCCGGGCTCTCTATCGCGTGCTGGGTTTTCTTGACAGCCAGTACCGCAAGCTCAATCAGCTGATCGGGCAGATGCTGGCACAGCGCGATCACTGGCTGCACGATGTGGCGGCGAGCCAGCACAACTGGGATGGTTTCCGC
>JBMOPR010000248.1:0-2909 GCA_049323075.1 Pseudomonadota bacterium | reverse complement strand
TGCCCGGAAAACGGTACCCGCTCCACAACCAATTTCGACGTTCAGTTGTTCTTCAATCGTTCTTCCACTTTCTTCAAAATCGCGCGCTTGCCGGTATTGTCGAGATATCCCCAGCGGGAGATCTCCTCACCACTGCGCCAGCAACCGATACAGATATCATCATCGTCCAGCGCGCAGACACCGACACAGGGTGAAAGGACAACTTCCTCTTTCGCCGGTGACTGACTCATCCACGCTCGTCCCGCTGCAGGTCTGTCTTGTAGCGCTTGAAATTTTCCACGTAATGCAGCGCGCTCATCTTGATCAGCATGGCATTCTGCTCGGTGATTTCCCGCACCACTTTTCCGGGCGAGCCCATCACCATGGAATTGTCCGGAATCACCTTGCCTTCCGGGATCAGCGCATTGGCGCCGATGATGCAGTTCTTGCCGATCTTCGCGCGGTTCAGCACCACGGCGTTGATGCCGATCAGCGAATTGTCGCCAATCTCGCAGCCGTGCAGCATGGCCTGATGACCGACCGTGACGTACTTGCCAATCGTCAGGGGAATGCCGGTGTCGGTGTGCAGCACGGTGCCGTCCTGGATGTTGGTGCCTTCGCCGATGTGAATCGGATCGTTGTCGCCGCGCGCCACCACGTTGAACCAGATACTGACGTTCTGCTCGATGATCACCGAGCCGATCACGGTGGCATTGTCGGCGATGAAATAATCCGTGCCGCGAAATTCAACCCGGCGGTCTCCCAGGCGGTAAATCATGGTGTTCCCCCTGCCCTGCTGGCGGTCAAGTGTTTACCGGCGTCGGCAGCATGAATTCATACTTCATGTCGAACACCCGGTTCAGAAAGTCGGTGATGAAAAACGCAGTAAGCCCCCAGATGACGTGGCCTTCGAAGTCGAAACAGGGAATGCGGTAACGCACGCCCTGGTAGTCACGCTCGGTGTAATCCAGCGGCCGCTGGGTCAGAAAGTACTGCAGTGGCACCCGGAATATGCAGTCGATCTCGTCGGCACTGGGCATCAGGGTGATCCGGTGGGGAATGATACCCACAAACGGCACGACTTGCAGGCCCATCTTGGACAGGGACGGCGGCATCGGACCGATCACTTCCACCTGGGCCGCCGGCAGGGCGATCTCCTCTTCGGATTCCCGCAGGGCGGTGACCAGCAGGCTGGCATCGCCCGGATCACGCTTGCCGCCGGGAAACGCCACTTCGCCGGCATGACTGTTCAGGTGCGCGGCGCGCCGGGTGAGAATCAGCTCGGTTCCGTCGGGCGCATCGGTCAGTGCCATCAGCACCGCCGCCTGACCCTGCTCCAGTTGCACCGGATCGGGGGCGTGAACCGGGACACCGGCGCGGATGCGATCAAGTTCGTTCATCGGGTTTCCTTTGCGGCAACTGCCACTTCATCTGCCACCTCACAGACCGCCAACCACCAGGCCCGTCCAAAAATGGCTGATATTCAAACAAATTACACGCCAATATCCCCGCCCACCGGGGCGTCGGCAAACGCAAGCGTCTGTAGTAACGGAAAAAAATTTTCCAAACAATAACAAAATCACAACGCAGTGAAACAGGGCGTATAGGGCTGGATTTAAATGACTGATTGGTAAGCCTTAGTGGCTGAGGTTATAAGGACCAAACACATAATAACCCCCTTCTGGACGGATAACGATCAAAAGATCAAGGCTTCACAGGCGGGGCGTTAAGGGTAGTATAGGAGCCAGGGAATGCAAGATTTTATAAGTCAATTAGGATTCTTGCGATTTTTCATGATTGTCGATTACTCACATTTGGGGGGCGGGACGCCAATACACCAGGCGTGATTGGCAGGCCTAAGAGGTAATTTCGATGCGTTACGTGTTACCGGAATTTGATCAGTTGAGAGAGATGGCACAGCACGATCCGGAAGGGCTGGAGCGGTTGCGGGTGCAGCTGTGCGACCAGTTGATCCAGAGTGCTCCTGAAGCATACCGCCGCAAACTGCGTGGCCTGCAGTTCCGGGTGGACATGGAACGCCGCCGCGCCAAGACGCCCATGGCGGCCTGCATTGCAATCTCGGGCATGATGCATGATTCGTTCGACCGCCTGCGCCAGGTTCTCAATGAGGCCGTCAGCAATGCCTCATCGACCACTGCAAGCCAGGCTGATGCGGCCACTGCCGCGAAGGTACTGCCCTTCCGCCGCGCCTGACAGCCGATTTCCGCTTTTCTTCTTTGCAGAGCACTTCCTTTCAAAAGCATAGTGCGGGGCCCCTCAAGGGCCCTTTTTTTTGCCTGCTTTTTGCCTGCACACCCCGGCCTGACCGGTATCGGGTTTTGGCGCCTGCGTTTATACTGCCGCTTTCCCGCAGCGAAACGGCGCGACACCATGAAATATTGCAGTCATTGCGGACACCCTGTCAGCCTGAAAGTCCCCGAGGGCGACAATCGGGAACGCCACGTCTGTGACAACTGTGGCACCGTCCATTACCAGAATCCGCGCATCATCGCCGGCACCCTGCCGGTGTTTGGCGACCGGGTTCTGCTGTGCCGCCGCGCCATCGAGCCCCGCCTGGGCTACTGGACCCTGCCCGCCGGCTTCATGGAGAACGGCGAAACCACCGAACAGGCCGCCGCCCGCGAAACCTTCGAGGAGGCCGATGCGGAAGTGGACATTCACGGTCTGTATACCGTGTTCAACCTGCCCCATATCAGCCAGGTCTACCTGTTCTTCCGCGCCGATGTGATCGATGGCCGCCACGGTCCCGGTACCGAGAGCCTGGAAAGCCGCCTGTTCGAGGAACATGAAATCCCCTGGCAGGATCTGGCGTTTCCGACTGTGGCCCGCACCCTGCAGTACTTTTTCTCGGACCGCCGCGCCGGAGAGTTTCCGGTACGGGTGGAAGACATCACGGCTTATCAGCGAAA
>JBMOPR010000247.1:0-2915 GCA_049323075.1 Pseudomonadota bacterium | reverse complement strand
CCGCCATACAGAATCGACGGAACGCTGATGGGTTGCGCCGGATTGGTCAGCCAGTAGCTGTCGTTGGAGTTCTGCACGAAATCGCGGCGCTCCAGCCGGGGCGCATTGTCATAGGGCACCGGTCCGCTGAAATCGAACAGCGCGGAATTGCCTGGCAGGATGGAAAAGCCGGTCAGTTTGCGTAGTTGCACCAGCAGCGGATTGGTGCGCAGGGCCTGCTCCGCCTCCGCGCTCAACTGTGGCACGGTGGAATCGTCGATGTAGAAAGCGTTGCCTTCGGTATCGGTGGCGAGCGTGTTGTTGAAGATCACGCCGTTGTATTGCTTGAAGGTCGCCCTGAATTCGTCCAGATTGCGCGCCAGGTTCATGCCCAGCCAGTGATCGACGATATCCAGGTTGCCGCGATTGGCGTCCTTGAGGGCGTACGCCACGAAACGCCCCTGCGCATCCGTGCCCCAGGGCAACTGGCCGGGCGCCACGAACAGCGGGCCCTGCTCGCTGTAGTACACGTGCTTGCTGAAGGGCACCGTCACGCCGGGCGCCACTGCCACGTCCACCGTCAGTGTTTTGCGCTGGATGGTTTTGCCGGCGCCGTCCATGCGATAGGTGAGGCCGCTGGTATCGGCCGGGTCCAGCTCCAGCTGGTAGGCAATCACATGCTCGGCGCTGGAGAACGTGTGGGTCCAGGCCAGATGTTGATTGAAGCCGATATTGACGATACCCGGCGTGCCCGCCAGCGCACTGCCCATCACATCCAGCACGCCGGGAATGGTGGTGTGCAGTTGCCAGAAACGCAGGATGCCAGTGTGGGGAAAATGCGGGTTGGCCAGCAGCAGGCCGCGCCCGCGTGCGGATTTGTCCGCGCCAATGGCCCAGGCGTTGGAGCCTAGTTCCAGCGGATTTTTTTCCGGCAGCGCGATGTCGTGCAGCGCCAGATTCAACTGCGACGACAACGCTTTTTTCGTCAGCGTTTGCGCCGCATCCGCACTGGCGGGAAACGGCGCGAAACTCTGCCCCGGCGGTGCCGCCACAAAAATCGCCGCCAGGAAATTATTGGAACCGGGCAGCAGCGCGGTGGCCAGCAGCGACGTCAGCATGTCCACTTCAGTGATCGGGTGCACCCAGGGTTTGCCGGCGCAGGCAGGATCGATATTGTCGACGCCGGTCTGTTCAAGATAATGGTTGTAGCCTTTGGTGTAACCGGAAATCAGGGCGTGCTGGTTGGCGCTGATGGTGTCGATGCTGGCCTCGGCCTGGGCGCGTACTTCCAGCGCCATAAAACCGAAATCGTTGATCAGGTGCAGGCCGTCGCCAGAGCCGGGCACCCTGTCCGGCCCCAGGTAACGTGCGCGGCGGCTGTTGTATTTCATGATGATGTCCGCCAGCACGCAGGCGTTGTCCTGGGCAAAGGCATAGCCGACACCGAAGCCTAGGCTTTCCAGATTGCCGGCCTGGATGTGCGGCACGCCAAAATCAGTGCGGCGCACCCGGGCTTCCAGGATGCCGTCTTCGTCGAAGGCTGTGAGTTTTTTCTGCGGGCAGCCGCTGGTGAATGCGGTGGTGGTGATCAACAACGAAATGAAAAACGGCCGCAACGGCCAATGCAAATGCGACATGGCATTTCCTTCCCTGGAGTCCAATGGTTTGGCAATCAGTTCTGATTAGATTTTATCCGGCGACTTCCCTGGGAACGTCTGTCCCCTCGCCTGTTTTAAATTTGGCACATTTCTGATGCGCTGTGCGTTATTTTTTGTTCCTTATAAGTCAATTGACCGGAAGGAACAATTATTCGCCGGGCGCCGGCGCTATAGTCGTTCCCTATAACAAAAACGACAACCTGCCAGGTGACAACCATGCAAACCCTATTGCGCCTGCCGCTGACCGCCGTCATGGCCGCTGCGGTGCTGTCCGGCTGTTACGACCCTACCGGTCCCATTCCCGAAGACCGCAAGCCCGGCGTTGCGCCGTTGTGGACGGACACCGATGTCGCCGCTGTCGTGCAGCAGACCTACGAATCCATTCCCGCCACCTTTGTGATTGATGATCCGCAGTTGCCGGCGGGTTGCAACGATGTGCGCTTCATCCGCTTCAAGACCCGCGACAGCAGTAACGATGCCGCCCAGGCCGACGCGGCGTTGCTGCTGGTGCCCGGCGTGCTGGAAGGCGCCAACGGTTTTGACTACATCGGGCGCCAGCTGGTGTACATGGCGAAGACGCAGCGCGGACGCAATATCGAAGTCTGGTCAATGGACCGGCGCTCGAACTGTCTGGAGGATCTGCGCGGCATGCAGGCGGCGGAAGCGGCGCCCACCGTGCAGGAAGCGGAGGATCTGATCGTCGGTTATTACTACGGTGACCTGAGCATCGACGGCGCGCAGTTTGCCGGTTTCCGCAAGAGCAGCGACATGCCGTACCTGCTGAATTTCGGCATGCAGCAGACCACCGAAGACATGTACGCCATCATCAGGGCCATGGTGCCCGATGCGACGGTGAGCCGGAAAAAAGTATTCGTGGGAGGCCATTCCCTGGGCGGCATTCACACCTCTATGTTCCTGTCCTGGGATCTGGACGCCGATCCGGCCACTACGGATGACATCGGTGCGAATCTGGTGGCAGGTGCCATCGGCTTCGATACCAACATCAGCCCGCTGTCCAATCCGGCGGCCGCCTTGCAGGCCTACGCACCGATTGCCGATTCGATCCTGGCGGACGTCCAGGTGGATTCCGACGCGGCCTATCGCAACGTGCTGAAACTGATGCGCACTGGCATCCTGCCGAAGAACATCGACATTCCCGCGCTGTTCAGTGCCGAGGCGATTGCCTTGCCGGAAGCGGTGGGCCTGCTGGCGGCAAAAGCGCCGGATCAGGAAAGCCGTGTGATTGAACGCATCCCGAAATCGCCCGAGCTGAAATCC
>JBMOPR010000246.1:1123-2921 GCA_049323075.1 Pseudomonadota bacterium | reverse complement strand
AACGACACCGTGGGCCATGAAACGGGTGATCTGCTGCTGCAGGAAGTGGCACGACGCCTGCGCGAACTGGTGCGGGAGGAAGATACCATCGCCCGGCTGGGCGGCGACGAGTTCGTGGCCGTGCTGGAAGAACTGGACGCCGACATTAACAGCGCCATGGCCCGTGCCGGACTGGTGGCGGACAAATTGCTGAAGGCCTTCGCCCGCCCCTATCTGCTCAATGGCGAGGAATTCATCTGCACCGCCAGCATCGGCATCGTGATTTTCCGCGATCACGACGTTACCATCGAAGACATCCTCAAGCATTCGGATCTGGCCATGTACGGCGCCAAGAAAAGCGGGCGCAACGTGGTGCGTTTTTTCGATCCGGAAATGCAGCGCGAACTGGAGCGGCGCACCCGGCTGGAGACGGATCTGCGCCGCAGCCTGACCGAGCAGCAATTGCGCCTGTACTGCCAGGCCCAGGTGGACCAGTCCGGCAAGGTGATCGGTGCCGAAGTTCTGCTGCGCTGGCAGCATCCCGAGCGCGGCCTGGTACCTCCCCTGGATTTCATTCCCTTCGCCGAAGAAAGCGGGCTGATCATTCCCATCGGCCAGTGGCTGCTAAGGGAAGCCTGTCTTCAGCTCAAACGGTGGGAAGCCAGTGCGGAAACGCGGCCAATACTGTTGTCGGTGAATGTCAGCGCACGGGAATTCCGGCAACCGGATTTCATTGCCAACATGCAGACGATTCTGACGGAGACCGGCGCCAATCCGGCGCGGCTGGAACTGGAAATCACCGAAAGCCTGCTGCTGGAAGGCATCGATGAATTCATAGTGAAAATGCGCGAGATGAAAGCGATGGGCATCTCGTTCGCGCTGGACGATTTCGGCACCGGCTACTCGTCGCTGGCCTATCTGAAAAAACTGCCGCTGAACCAGCTCAAGATCGATCGCAGCTTCGTGCAGGACCTGGGGCGGGACCGCTCCGACGAGGCCATCGTGCAAACCATCATCCGCATGAGCGAAACAATGGGACTGGCGGTAATTGCGGAAGGGGTGGAATCCGAACTGCAACGGCGGATGCTGCAGCAATATGGCTGCCGGCGCTTCCAGGGCTACCTGTTTGGCCGACCGCAGCCGATCGAACACTTTGCTGACACATTGATAAACGCCCGCGCCGCCAGCGTTGACTGACGGCGCGGGATTCGCTTACCAGGCGCGGTTCAACACCGCCAGCGCGTCATCCAGATCCACTTCCACCGGATTGAAAATGATGGAGCCATCATCCAGCGCCATCTGTGCCAGCTTCGGCAGCTGGTCGCGGGTGATCTTGCCGGTTTCCGACAGCGTGCGCGGCAGCTTGCAGCGACGGTTGAGCTCATCGCGCATGTCGCGGATCACCTGTATCGCTTTCCGGCCGCGCTCGTGTGCCGGGGTCCGCGCATAGACATCGGCACCCGCCAGATACAGCAGCAGTTCACCGATCACGTCTCCCCGCTGCGGCAGGTTGTATTCCAGTACATAGGGCAGGAACAGGTTCATGCACAGGCCATGGGGCAAATGGCAGAGGGCGCCCAGGGAATGGCCGAGTGAATGCACCAGTCCCACCATGGAATTGGAAAATGCAATGCCGGCCATGGTGGACGCCTGGGCCAGTTCCAGCCGGGCGTCTGCGTCGTCGGGCTTGTCCAGCAGGCGGGGCAGGTTTTCCGCGATCTTGCGAATGGCGGACGTGGCGTAAGCATCGCTGATAGGATTTTTCGCCATGCCGGTATAGGCCTCGACAGCGTGGGTCATGGCATCCATTGCCGTCATC
>JBMOPR010000246.1:0-1113 GCA_049323075.1 Pseudomonadota bacterium | reverse complement strand
CGCAGTGATGTGCGGCGGCAGTGTGAGTGTCATGCGCGCGTCGAGAATCGCTACGTTCGGCAGCAGAAAATAGGACGTGAATGGCAGCTTCACACCCTTGTCCGGATCGGAAATCACCGCCACCATCGTCACTTCAGAACCGGTACCGGCGGTGGTGGGAATCACGAAGAAAGGCTTCAGCGGCTTTTTCAGCACGCCCACACCCGAGAATTCCGACAGATCATTGCCGTTTTCCGATACCAGGATGTTCACGCCCTTGCTGGTGTCGATGACCGAGCCACCACCGACGGCGATGATGGAATCGCATTGTTTTTCGCGGTAGACGCGGGTGATGTCCTTCACCACTTTCAGCGAAGAATCCGGCGGCACGTCATCATAAATGTCGATCACATCCATGCCGCTTTCAGCAAAAGCTGCCAGCACATGATCAATCAGGCCCGCGCCACGCACACCCTTGTCGGTAATGATCAGGGGGCGGGAGGCCGACAGCGTGCTCAGTTCATAGGGAATGTGTTCGAGCGCGGCACTGCCCGCCACCACTTTCACCGGACAAAAGAATTCGTAATAGGATTTCGACATGGATCAGCCCCGGATCAGGTTCTTGGCAACTTGTGTATAGATGCGTGCGCCGCCCAGCATTTTTTCCGGCAGCGACAGGTTGGGATAGCGCTTGAGTGCGCGCTCGGCAATGATTTTGGGCAGGATCAGGCTTTCCATCCGGTTCAGACACCGCACCAGCTTCATGGCGTAGGCAATTTCACCGTCCAGCAGGATGCGGTCATTGGCGAAGGCCCGTGCTGTGGCTTCCTGAAAGGAAAATACCAGAAAGGCATGGGTGACATGCTTGAACTTCATCACCACATCCGGTTTGCGCGGAGGGCGTTTGCCCAGGTATTTCAGACCGGTCGCGCCGGTCTTCTGCAGCACCAGTGCCGGTCCATCCGGCATCACCTTCATTTCAAACATCAACCCGTCCGGCAGGTGACGGACTTCGTTCTGGATCCGCTCATCCACCTGGCTGGCCGCTTCCAGCGAACGGCCGATCACGTCCATCATCAGCACCACATAGGGCCGCTTGAATGGATTCACCCTCACGCGCTTGGCTTGCATCAT
>JBMOPR010000245.1:0-2931 GCA_049323075.1 Pseudomonadota bacterium | reverse complement strand
TTGCAGTATCTGTATCGGGCAGAAGGCTTCTCGCTACAGGCCAATTACAGCTGGACCCATTCGAACGACGATGATCTGCAGGTCTATGACGTGCCGCAGCAATCGGGGCAGTTTATCGGCGCTCCTGCGCATGTTGGCAATGCCTGGCTCAGCCTGTCGACACCCGTGGCTCATCTCTCCGCGATGTTGGGCGCGCGCTATGTGGGCAGTCGCCAGGCGCTGGATTTTGATCCGGTGCTGGCACAAACGCAGCCCGACTTTCCGTTGAGCATGCAGAGGCTAGACGCGGAATTCACCGTGAATGCGGCACTGCGCTATGAGATCCGGGCAACGACGCTCACCCTGGGCGTGGACAATCTGTTCGAAGAAGAACAGTACATGCCACAACCCTATTCCGGTTTCAGCACGCCGTTTCCGTATGGCAGCCGCAGCATCTGGCTGCGGGCGGAATGGGAATGGCCATAAACAGCTGCACTGACGCCGGCTATCAGGGCGATACCAGCGACGTGCCGGACTGGTTCTGGTAAATCAGCTTGACGCGGGCGGCGCTGGTGGCTTTTGTCATCAGGCGCACTTCGTCAATGCGTATTTCCGAACTGCCACCGGAATTGCCGATGATGAAATCCTGCAGGTTTTCCACGTTGCGCACCGAGCTGTCACTGTGCGCCAGCGCGCCGCTGATATACACCTTCGAACCTGCGGTACGGCTGTGCTCCACCACCATGTGATTCGAGCAGTCGGTGCTCAGCCAGCCTGCAGAGGTCAGAGAATCGGAGCCGCCAGTGTCCTCGATCTGGAAGCCGGGGCTGCCGACGAATCCACCCGCCCACCAGGGGAAGGCACCGCCAGTCATGACACGCCAGTTGCGTGATGTTCCCATACCCCGGCTCACACCAGTCAGATAATCCTTGGACACGAACGGATCGGTGGTGCAGTTGGTGGTGCCGTCCAGCCAGAGTTCCACCGTGAAATCCTTGCTGGCAGCGTTGAACGAGAGATCGTAGGGCACGGTGAAACGCTCCGTGCTTGTATTGAAGCGCACGCCCCGGCCGACAAAGCTGCTTTCGCGCGATACGGTTCCGCTCTGGGTGCCGTTGTTCTGGTAGGCGGTGGAATCCAGCGCATTGCCCGAGGCTTCATCGAAGTGCCACACGCCGGCGTAGTCCACCCACACCCGCGTCGGGTCCTGCCGGTCTGCCACCGTGCCATCCACCTTGTCGTTGTAATGCATCACGATGTAATCGCTGCTGCTGTTGCCATCCACCTGCGGCACCAGCACCCAGGCATACAATTCGCCGGACGCGCCGATTTCGATTTCATAAGGCAGCCAGGTCACCTGATCCTTGTCGGTGAAACGCAGGTCGGCGCGGCTGGCCTGCAGCGTGTTGCGGATAGTGGTGGATACGCGAATCAGCACCGGGAAATCCGTCACCGCGCTGGACACATTGGCGCCACCGACTGTGGTGTTGAACGTGTACTGCTGAGTGGAATTGAAATTGCCCACGCCGCTGTGGGTGAGGCCGCTCTGAATGTAGAGAATCGCACCGTTGTCGAGATAGACATGGTAGGTGATGCCGCCCTCGACTTTGGTGCCAGTGTAACACCAGGCGTCGCCGGTGGTGGACGTGACGCTGCCCAGGCTGCCGCGCACAAACAGCGCACGGCTTTCGCGCGACATATCCTGCACCGATTCCTTGCTTACGATCAGGCTGGTACTGGTGCTGCCCAGATCGATCACTTCGATGCCATTGATGGTTTCCGGTCCGTAGGCCGTCAAATCCAGCGTGTTGGGACCGGTGGTGAACTGCAGGATGTCGGTGCCCTCGCCGCCTTCGATGTTGAAGAAGCCGGTGTCGCTGAGCTGGATCGTATCGTTGCCGGCGCCGGCCGAGATCGCGTCGGCACCGCCGCCACTGACGATGGTGTCGTTGCCGCTGGTGCCCACCAGATTGTCGGCGCCGCCGGTGCCGGTGAGGCCGCTGGTGACGGCGGTGGCGAATTCACGCCCCCACAGTACCAGCGTTTCGCCGCCATCGATCGACGCGTTGTCGCCCCAGGTGGCGCCCAGGATCAGATCGCTGAAGCCGTCACCGTTGGCATCGACATAAGCCGTGGACTGGCCGAAATGATCGCCGATGCCACCGCCGGAAATCTTGAAACCGTCCGCTGCCGTAATGCTGCCGATATTCAGGTCCGCACGGGCATTGCCCAACGCACCGGTAATCAGCCAGGCGGCGCCGGAATCTGCACCACCGTCATCGCGCAGATAGGAGGCCACCAGCAGATCGTCGATACCATCGGCGTTGAAATCTCCGGCACTGGAAAGGCTGTGCCCCAGTTGTTCGCCCACTCCCTGACCGAAAATGTTGTAGCCGGTACTGCTGAGCATGGTGTCCACAGCAATGTTGGAATACACGCCGCCAGCATCGCCGTAAATCACGTGGGCGGCGCCCACGGTGGCGCCGTAGCCGTTCTCGGAAATGAGCAGGTCGCTGATACCGTCGCCATTGAAATCACCGGCACCAATTCCATGGCCCAGCACGCCGGACAGTTCCGACGTGGAAATCTTGAACCCGCTGGCACCGGACAGTGCGGACACATCGACTGCGCTGAACACAGGGCCGGGCGATCCGAAAATCAGGAAGGCCTGACCGCCGTCATTGGCCACTGCATCGGAGAAAATGGCGCTGGCCACGACGTCGTCATAACCATCGGCATCGTAGTCACCGACGAATTGCACCGCCTGCCCCAGTTGTGCGCCCGCGCTGGCGCCGTAAATCATCACGCCGTCCGTGCCGGTGGGATCGATCAGGTCCAGATTCACATCGGTACGGGTGGCGCCGGCGCGGCCGAAGATGACATAGGCCTTGCCGCTGTCGGCGCCGTCCTTGTCGCTGAAGCGGAGACCGACCACCAGATCCTGCACGCCAT
>JBMOPR010000244.1:0-2933 GCA_049323075.1 Pseudomonadota bacterium | reverse complement strand
TACCGCACCAGGAAGACTGGCAGGGCGCGCTCAACAAGAGCTGCACCGGGCTGAGCCCCGTCAAGATTGACTTCTGGGGAGGCTGGATCTGGATCAATCTCGATCCCGACAGCGAATCCCTGCTCGACTACCTCAATCCCGTCACCAGCATGCTGGACCCTTTCCAGCTGCAAAACATGCGCTTCCGCTGGCGCAAGTGGGGCATCTTCGATTGCAACTGGAAAGTCGCCCTGGAAGCCTTCAACGAAACCTACCACGTCCAGACCACGCATCCGGAATTCAACAAGTACGGATCATTTCGCGGCTGGGCAAAGGCGCACGGAAAGCACAGCAATATTGGCTATGAACGTCCCAAAGACATGGATGAAAACCAGTCGGCGAAATTGCGCGTAGGCACCAACGACGATCCGCGGATTTCCACCGCAGAGATGCAAACCTACACCTGGGAAAAAGCCAACACCAACACCACCCAGACGCTGGTGAATGCGGCGAAACGGCTGGCAGATGAATTGCCGGCAGGCACGCCCGCCGACCAGGTGCTGAAGCACTGGATCGAAAGCGCCCGCAAGGATGACGAAGCCCGCGGCGTGATCTGGCCCGTGGTTGATCCTGCATTGCTGGCAAAAAGCGGCACCGCCTGGCAGATCTTCCCCAACTTCCAGATCGGGCATTCCGTTAACAATGCGCTTTGCTACAGCGCCCGTCCTCATGGTTACGATCCCGACAAGTGCATCTTCGAAGCTGCGGTTTACGAACTGTTCCCGGCAGGACAGGAACCGCAAACCCAATGGGAATATTGCCCACCGACGGAAGAAGCCTGGTGCTATGTGCTGTCGCAGGACTTTTCCAACATGGCAGCTGTACAGCAGGGCATGAAGTCCATGGGATTCAGCGGCACCAAACCCAATCCGTATATGGAACGCAGCACTGCCAATTTTCACCGCAATCTCGCGGAATATATGGGCACGGGCAATCCGAAGCCGCTTCCCGTCAACGACCAATAACACAGTAACCAAGCAATGAACATGCGCAATCATATTTCAGATAAAAACACCGACGCCAGCAAACCCGGCAATGACAATAAGCATTCCGGTCCGTTGTCCGGCGTGCGTGTCGTCGACCTTACCGCCATGGTAATGGGACCCTATTGCACGCAGATGCTGGCCGACATGGGCGCAGACGTCATCAAGATAGAACCCCCCGCAGGCGACGGCACACGCTTCATTTCGCCAGGTCCGGTTCCCGGCATGAGCGGCGTTTTTGTCAACGTGAATCGCGGTAAACGCAGCGTCGTCCTCGACCTGCAATCGGAAAGCGGAGCCACCGCTCTGCGCGAACTGATAAAAACTGCCGATGTGTTCATCCACTCCATGCGCGCCAAGGCAGTCAATAAACTCGGCTTCAGCTACGAAGACGTTGCCGCACTGAACCCGTCGATCATTTACACCAATTGCTACGGCTACAGTCGACGCGGCCCGGATGCCGACTATCCTGCTTACGACGACACCATCCAGGCGGAATGCGGATTGCCCATCGTGCAGCAGATGCTAACGGGCGAAGTCAATTATGTGGGCACCATCATGGCCGACAAGATCGCCGGCATGACGGCGCTCTATGCCACCGTGATGGCCCTGTATCATCGCGAACGCACCGGCGAGGGCCAGGAAGTTGAAATCGGCATGTTTGAAGCGATGGCCTCCTTCATGCTGGTGGAACATGCCAACGGCATGCTGTTCAATCCACCCATCGGCCCGGCCAATTACCACCGAGCCGTCGCGCCCAATCGACGTCCTTACCAGACGAAGGATAGCTATATTTCGGCACTGGTTTATAACGACAAACAGTGGGCCCAGTTCATGGACGCCGTGAAGCCGAAATGGGCGAGCGATGAATTCGCCACGCTGGAACAGCGCGCCAAACAAATCAACACCCTGTACGGTCTGCTTGGGGAAACCTTCAAGGAACGCACGACGGAAGACTGGCTCACCCTGCTCCACAAACTCGGCATTCCCGCTGCGCCCCTGCGCACACCGGACGAGCTGTTTGACAACCCTCATTTGCAGGCCATCGGCTTTTTCGAAACCGTCAAGGCGCCCTATGCGGAGATGCGGTACCCCGGCGTTCCCACCTGGTTTTCGAAGACACCGGGAAAAGTGGCTGGCCCCACCCCGCTGGTTGGCCAGGACACCCAGGCGGTACTGGAAGAGCTAGGCCTGGTCGATACTGCGGCCAATATCAACTGAACAGAAATCAATTCCGGGGAAGCGCTACCTGATAGTTGCAGGCCCATGGACAAGAGGTGACGCCATGAATTTTTCGTTCACTGAAGATCAGCAGAATATTCGCGATACCGTGCTCAAGCATTGCTCCCGGTTTACCGATGACTTCTGGCTTGCACGGGATCAGGAAGGCATATTTCCCCACGACTTCCACCGCTCCATGGCCGAAGCAGGCTGGCTGGGTATTGCCATGCCGGAAAAATTTGGCGGCTCTGGCCTTGGCATCACCGAAGCCGCCATCATGATGCAGGCCGTGGCTGAATCCGGCGGTGGCATGACAGCAGCCTCCAGCATCCACGGCCCGGTATTCACCATGAAACCCGTGGAATTGTTTGGCACCGAAGAGCAGAAGAAGCGCATGATTCCGCCGGTGATTAGTGGCCAGGAACTCATCTGCTTCGCCGTCACCGAACCCAACACCGGCCTCGACACCACCAAGCTGAAAACCCGCGCGGAAAAACGCGATGGCGGCTACCTGATCAACGGTGAAAAAATCTGGATCTCCGTCGCCAAGGTAGCAAAGAAGGTGATGTTGCTGGCACGCACAACACCGCTGGAAGAAGTCAAACGCAAGACCGACGGCCTCTCATTGTTCTTCACCGATATCGATCCGTCCAAAATGGAAATTCGTACCATTCACAAGATGGGTCGTCA
>JBMOPR010000243.1:0-2943 GCA_049323075.1 Pseudomonadota bacterium | reverse complement strand
TGCGGCCATCGTAACCCTGCTCGGCCGCCTTCACGATCAGCGGGAAACCCAGTTCACCGGCGGCAGTCCGCAGCGATTCAGCATCATGGGCAAAGCAGTGACGGGCGACTGCAATGCCCAGGGATTCCAGCCAGCGCTTCTGACGGCGCCGGTTCTGGCAGACACGCAGCACATCCGGTCGTGGATGCACAGGACAGAAGGCATTCAGTTGTTCCAGCAGACCCGTGTCCACCGCCTCCTTTTCCACCGTGATGACAACCGGCCGACCCAGGGCCTCGTACAGCACCGACGGTTCCAGGCCGGGTTCGCACTTCACCACCCGGCCCAGTCCCTCCACGCTGCGCGTGTCATCCCCCTCATTCACGAGAAAAGCAAACCGCAGTCCGAGCGGCCAGCCGGCAAGCGCCAGCATGCGCGCCAGTTGGCCCCCTCCCACAATCGCGACCTGCATCAGATCACCTCCACGGGCACGGACGCCGATTGCTCGCTGCGCCAGCGGATCAGGCGTTCGCGCAGCGCTTCGTCTTCCAGTGCCAGCATCTGGGCTGCCATCAGACCGGCGTTGAATGCCCCGGCATCACCAATGGCCTGGGTGGCGACTGCCACGCCCCGGGGCATCTGCACAATCGACAACAGGCTGTCGACACCTCGCAGCGTGTGGCTCATCACCGGCACTGCCACCACCGGCAGCCAGGTGAGCGCGGCCGTCATGCCCGGCAGATGGGCCGCACCGCCCGCCCCCGCAATGATCACGCGAATGCCGCGCTCCGGCGCGCTGCGGGCAAAGTCGAACAGGCGGTCCGGCGTGCGATGGGCCGAGACCACCTGCGTCTCGAACGGCACGTCCAGCTGCTGCAACGGTTCCGTGGCTTTCTGCAGGGTAGGCCAGTCGGATCGGGATCCCATGATGATGCTGACAACAGGTTTTGACATAGGCAGGCTCCAGAAACAAATGAGACGTCAGGCAGCGGTAAGCCAGTGTGCGTAGAGCGCATACACAGGCAACCCTGCCAATACATTGAAGGGAAAAGTGACTCCGAGGGACGCTGTCATTGCCAGCCCCTGGTTGGCTTCGGGCAATGCCACCTGCATGGCCGCCGGCACGGCTATGTAGGAAGCGCTGGCACCCAGCACGGCCAGCAGGAACACGCCGCCGGTGGACAAACCCAGGGTCCAGCCCAGCAGACCTCCCAGCAAACCGCCCATCAAAGGCATGAACACACCGAAGGCGGCGATGAACGGCCCGTGCTGGCGCAGGTCCGGCAAACGGCTGGCGGCGCGCAATCCCATATCCAGCAGGAACAGCGCCAGTGCCCCATGGAACAGGTCGCGGAACAGCGGCAGCACAGAGTCCACCCTGCCGGCCCATGCCACTCCGATCAGCAGTGAACCCAGCAGCAGGAACAGTCCCTGGTTGCGACCGAGCTCACCGATCAATGGCCGCCAGGCAATGGCCTGGCCCTGCCGCGCCAGAATCAGACCCACCGCAATGGCAGGCACTTCCAGCAGGGCAACAAAGAACGGGAAATAGGATTCAAACGGGATGGCCCGGGCTTCCAGCAGTGCAGCCCCCACGGCGTAGGTGCCTATGCTGACCGAACCGTAATGAGCAGCCACGGATGCCGCATCGACTCGCGAGAAATGGCCAATCTGGCGCAACAAGGGAAAGGCCAGTAACGGCAGCACCAGCCCGAAGGCCACCACGGCCAGCGCCTGCGGCAACAGCGACCAGCTGGCATGCGCCGCCAGCGCCACACCGCCCTTCAGGCCAATGGCCAACAGAAGGAACAGCGTGAGCGTCTGGTGCAGCGCCACCGGGAAGTGGATATCGGCCCGCAGCAGCCGCGCCACCACACCCAGCAGGAAGAAGGCGATCACCACATCGATCTGCATCGCCATCAGTCCCTGCGGTGCCGCTCAAGCGGAATCGTCGCCGCCAGCGGGCGTTTCTGCGCCGCCGCGGTGAGGCCAGCCACCAGCAACCCGGCGTACAGCAGGCCCCAGCCGGCCCCATCTACCAACGCAAGCCCGGCGCCCGCCAAGGTCAGTCCCAATCCCACACTCCAGCCAAACTGGATCTGTCGCTTGTGCATCGTCTGATCTCCCTGCAATAGAAGGAACACCCTTCTCTTTCAGGAGCGCAGCATGCGCCATCCACAAATTAGATAAAAATAGATATTATTTAAGCATCACATAGATAAAGATCTAATTCGCCATGGCCAGCCGTCTACATGCTCACATTGGTACCCTGCGCCAGCTGGAAATCCTGCTTGCCGTCTACGATCAGGGCAGCGTTACCGCGGCGTCAGCCCATCTGCACCTGACACAGCCCACCGTCTCGATGCAGCTGAAAAAGCTGGCGGAGGCCATCGGCATGCCCCTGTACGAGCAGATCGGCAGAAGGCTGGTTTTCACCGATGCCGGCCGCGCACTGGTGAGCACCGCCCGAGAGGTACTGGACCAGTTTGCGCGCCTGGACATGACCCTGTCGGAATTGCGGGGGCTGAAGGCCGGTCACCTGCGACTGGCGGTGGTTACCACGTCGAAATATTTCATTCCGCACCTGCTGGGGCCATTCTGCCGCCGCTACCCTGCCATCGACGTGCAGATGAAAGTGGCCAACCGCGAACAGATCATCGAACGCCTGCGGGAAGGCAAGGACGACTTTCATGTGTTCAGCCATCCGCCGGATGATCCGGACATTGCCATGATTGAGTTTCTGCCCAATCCGCTGGTGGCCATCGCCAGTCACGATCATCCGCTAACAAAGGCGCGCAGCATTACCCTTCAGCAACTGGCACAGGAACCGTTCCTGATGCGGGAAGGCGGCTCCGGAACCCGCTATGCCATCGAACAGCACATGCGGCAGCGGGACGTCAGGCTGAACGTGAAGATGACGGTGGAAAGCAACGAGGCCATCAAGCACTCGGTGATGGCCGGACT
>JBMOPR010000242.1:0-2943 GCA_049323075.1 Pseudomonadota bacterium | reverse complement strand
CATGCTGTTTCTGGCGGGCGTGAAGTTCGGCCAGTTTTCGCTGGTGGTGCTGGGCAGCGTGGCGGCGGGCGCGGTGATGGTGTACTCGTCGGAATACCGCATGCGGCGTCTGCTGGGCTATATCGATCCCTGGGCGGAACAGTATGCGTCCGGTTACCAGCTGGTGCAGAGCCTGATTGCATTCGGGCGCGGTGAATGGTTCGGCGTCGGCCTCGGCAACGGCATCCAGAAACTGTTTTATCTGCCGGAAGCGCACACGGATTTCGTGTTCGCGGTGCTGGCGGAGGAATTTGGTCTGGTGGGCAATCTGGTGGTGATCGCGATTTACATGGCGCTGGTGTTTACCGCCATGTCCATCGGTCGGGCGGCGGAAAAGCAGGGCAAACGTTTCAACGGTTATCTGGTTTATGGTTTGAGCATGATGCTGGGATTGCAGGCGCTGGTGAATGTGGGCGTCAGCAGCGGCCTGTTGCCCACCAAGGGACTGACTTTGCCGCTGATCAGTTACGGTGGCAGCAGTCTGATCATCGTCTGCGTGGTGCTGGCGCTGATCATGCGCGCCGATTACGAGAACAATCACAACGCAGAACGCAAGGCCGCCAAACGCACGATGGATCTGGAGGTGACGGGATGAACGCGCCTCGCAAGGTTCAGCGGGTATTGGTAACAGCGGGCGGCACCGGCGGGCACGTGTTTCCTGCCCTGGCGGCTGCAAAAATGTTTCAGGAGCAGGGCGTGGAAGTGCGCTGGCTGGGCACCGCGCAAGGCATCGAAGCGACCGTCGTTCCCGCCAACAACATTGCCATCGACTATCTGGACGTGGCCGGCGTGCGTGGACAGGGACTGGTGCGGTTGCTGCTGGCGCCGCTGAAAATCGTCCGCTCCGTGCTGCGGGTAATGCAGCTGATCCGTCAGCACAAACCGGACGCAGTGTTGGGCATGGGTGGTTTCGTCACCGGTCCCACCGGCGTTGGCGCCTGGCTGGCGGGTTGTCCGCTGTTCATCCATGAGCAGAATGCGATTGCCGGTTTCACCAATCGCGTGCTGGCGAAATTCGCAAAACGGGTATTTCAGGCGTTTCCGGCGACCTTTGCCGCTTCGTCCAAGGTGGAAACCACCGGCAATCCGGTGCGCAAGGAAATCGCCGCCATCGAAGCTCCCGACACACGCTACGAAAAACACACGGGACCGCTCCGTTTTCTGATTCTCGGCGGCAGCCAGGGCGCCGTGGCGCTGAACGAAAGGGTGCCGCAGGCGCTGGCACAGTTGAAAGGCAAACTGGATTTCGTGGTGAAGCATCAGGCCGGCGCGAAAAATATCAAAACCGCCGAGCGCTTCTACAAGGATGCGAATGTGAACGCGGACGTGATTCCGTTCATCGACGATATGGCCGCTGCTTATGGCTGGGCCGATGCAGTGATCTGCCGCTCCGGCGCACTGACTGTGAGCGAACTGGCCGCCGCCGGCGTCGCCGCACTGCTGGTGCCTTACCCCCACGCGGTGGACGACCACCAGACCCGCAATGGCGAATACCTCAGCAGCAACGGTGCCGCGAAACTGGTGCAGCAGAAAGACATGACGACGGAATCCCTGGCGGACCTGCTGCTGCAGTCCTTCGCCGACCGTCAGCAACTCAAACAGATGGCGGTCAAGGCCCGTGCGCTGGCCATGACCGATGCCACCCGCAAAGTGGTGCAACAGTGCCTGGAGGTGGCCAGTGGAAAATAAGCCGGTGGAAAACAGAAAAGTCTCGACCCGGATGATCCAGATTCCCGAAATGCGGCGGATTCGCAGCATTCACTTCGTCGGCATCGGTGGTGCCGGCATGAGCGGCATTGCCGAAGTGCTGCTGAACCAGGGCTATCAGATCACCGGCAGCGACATCAAGGCCGGCGACGTCACCCGGCGCCTGGAGTCCCTTGGCGCGCGCATTTTCATCGGTCACAACGCCGCGAATGTGAAGCAGGCCAATGTGGTGGTGGTTTCCACCGCCGTGAAACAGGACAACCCGGAACTGGTTGCCGCCCGCGAAGCGCGCACGCCCATCGTGCCGCGCGCCGAAATGCTGGGCGAGCTGATGCGCTATCGCCACGGCATTGCCATCGCCGGCACCCACGGCAAAACCACTACCACCAGTCTGATCGCCTCCATTCTGGCGGAAGGCAAGCTCGATCCCACTTTCGTGATCGGTGGCCTGCTCAACAGCGCTGGCACCAACGCGCGTCTGGGCGACAGCCGCTATTTCGTGGCAGAAGCGGACGAAAGCGATGCCTCGTTCCTGCATCTGCAGCCGATGACCTCCATCGTCACCAACATCGACGCCGACCACATGAGTACCTACGGTGGCGACTTCAACAAATTGAAGGACACCTTCATCCAGTTTCTGCACAACCTGCCGTTCTACGGTCTGGCGGTGGTGTGCATGGACGATCCGGTGGTGCGTGACATCCTGCCGGCCATCACCCGTCCCACCATCACCTACGGTGTGCATGAACAGGCGGATGTGCGGGCGGAAGAAATCCAGATGAGCGGCATGCGCTCCCACTTCAAGGTGCTGCGCCGCGACCACGCCGGCGTGCTGGATGTGACCCTGAACATTCCCGGCCATCACAACGTGCTCAACGCGCTGGCCGCCATCGCGGTGGCCACCGACGAAGGCATCGACGACGCCGCCATCGTGCGCGCGCTGGAAAAATTCCAGGGCGTCGGCCGGCGCTTCCAGGTGTATGGCGATTTTCCGGTGGAAGGTGGCAGCGTCACCCTGGTGGACGATTACGGTCACCATCCGCGCGAAGTCGCCGCCACCCTGGCCGCCGCGCGCGGTGCCTGGCCCGACCGCCGCATCGTCATGCTGTACCAGCCGCACCGTTACAGTCGCACCCGCGAACTGTATGAGGATTTCGTCGGCGTGCTGTCGGAAGTGGATTTATTGCTGCTGATGGA
>JBMOPR010000241.1:0-2944 GCA_049323075.1 Pseudomonadota bacterium | reverse complement strand
CTGGCGAAATTATGCTATGCTCGCGACTTCTGCTTAAACTAATAAGAATAAGATGAAGTCAGGGAGCGGGACGATCCCCTTTAACTCTCCATGAAAACCCGAAGTCTGATTCTAATAGGACTGCTGTCCTTCGCATTCTTTGTCGTTGCCCTGTTCCCTGCAAGCCTGGTGTGGCGGCTGGCGGGTGGTGCCTTGCCCGGTCTGCCGGTAACGGTTGAGCAGGTGGGTGGCACTGTCTGGAGCGGGTTTCTGCAAACCCGGGTACAGGCTCCTGTACCCGGCCCGCTGCTGATTCACTGGGATCTCAAGGGGCTGCGTCTGTTGATGGGCGAGCTGGCTCTGAGCCTGCGCCTTGAAGGAGCGCAATACCGCCTTGAGGGCAATGGTTTCTGGGGGTTGTGGGGCAAGGGCGTGGCCGACGTGAACGGTGACGTCCAGGCCGCCCTGCTGGAACAGATTCTGAACCAGTATGACATCAGTGCCCAGGGCGCCATCAAGGTTAATGATATCTCGGCAAAACTGTCGGGCCAGCGCGTGGTATCGGCGGGCGGCAACATCAGCTGGAGCGGCGGGCAGGTTGCGGTTCGTAACGGACCCAGTCCACAGAACATTGATTTCCCTGGTGTGAAGGGGGAACTGGCTGCGGTGGAAGGCAATCTGATCCTGGCTGTGACCGAGACGCGCACCAATAAACCGCTGGGCGAACTGAGCCTGCTCCCTGGACAGGGGCTGGCTGGCGTGAAGGTGTTGAAGCGCGTGCTGAGTCTTGCCGGGTTTGGCGGAGAAGGGGAGGAAGACAAAACGCTTCTGAACCTTCAGCAACCACTGCCGTTCTAGACGGATTGCGCGCGCCCATTGTTAAGGATTCCGGCGAAACTGTTGCGAATGCGTACAGGCTATTCGCTCCGCCAGGGTGATCAGTTAAAGTGCAAAGCAGCCATACAAGTGCTACAAGAGCAAGGTGCTGCGAATGCACGAGGCATTCAAAACAGGGCCGGCCTGCTGGCCGGTGAGTAGGAGAGAGCTTTGGCAACCGATGCTACCCAATTGAATACGTGGGTATTACGCGCAAATGCGCTGGCCTGTGCCGGGCTGGCGGTTGCGATTGCCTATGTGCTGGTGCGAATGGTCTATCTGTTCGTGGATACCAGTAGCGGGAATATGCCACCTGCTGTTTACGGTACAGCCGTGTCCTCTGCCAGTTCCCAGATGTCGCCACAACGCCGGATTGATGCTGGTGCCATTGCTCTGTGGCACCTGTTTGGCGAGGAAGGCGTGAAACCGGTGGCTCAGGCCCAGAATCAGGACGTGGTAGCCCCTCCGACCCGGCTCGCCCTGGAATTGCAGGGCGTGTTCGTGGCGCCGAAGGAAGAGGATTCCACCGCGATGATTTCCGAATCCCGCAAGGAAAGCCAGTTGTACCGGATCGGCAGCAAGGTGGCGGGCAGTGCCACCCTGACAGCCGTGTATCCCGACCGGGTTCTGCTCAGTATCAACGGCAAGCTGGAAGCACTTTACTTCCCTGACAACAAGGTCGGTGGCGCCGGTCCGGGTATGGTTCGCAGCGCTGGCCCCATACCGGGTGCAGCGCCCGTGCGTTCCGTCAGCGCGCGCACCGGTCGTGTTTCGGAAATGCCGCGTCCTGGTATGGGAGGCGCGTCCCGCCCGGGGGGAGGCGCGATGCCAGGTGTCGAACAGGCGCAGGAAGTGATCAACAGCCTGCAGGCGGAAATCAGTGCCAATCCTGATGCGGTTCTGGGCCAGTTCGGCCTGGCCACCAATAACGGCCGTGGCTACAAGGTGACGGATTCCAGCAACCCGGCCTTTGCGGCGATAGGCGCCCGGCCGGGCGATGTGCTGGTGTCGGTGAACGGACGGGCTCTTGGCGATCCACAGACAGATGTGAACCTGATCAAGGACGTGATGGAATCCGGGTGTGCAAAGGTGGTCGGTGAGCGCGACGGCCGCCAGTACAGCGCGGAAGCCTGTCCCTGACAATTCGGAATACAGTAATTCTGGAAGAATAAAAATGAACCTAGGTTTGGTTGCAAGCGAGTTCAACATGAAACTGAAGCGAATGCTCGGCATGGGGCTGGCGATAGCGGCGCTGTCTCTGGCAACCGTTGCATCGGCCCAGCAGCAGGGGCAGGGCAGCTGGAAGATCAATATGAAGAAGGCGGACATCCGTACCTTCATTGAGCAGGTGTCGGACATCACGGGCTACAGCTTTATCGTCGATCCCCGGGTGAAAGGGGAAGTCACCGTCATTTCCAATACCGAGATGTCCTCCGAGGATATCTACAACATGTTTGAAAGCGTGCTGCGGGTGCACGGTTTTGCTTCGGTGCGGGCCGGCAGTGTGGTGAAGATCGTACCCAATCAGAGCGCGAAGCAGGAAGATCTGCCGCTGACGGACAAAGCCGATCCCAGCGAGCGCATGGTCACCCGGGTGATTCCGGTGCTGAACACAAATGCCACCGAGCTGGTGCCCATTCTGCGGCCCATGGTGCCGCAATATGGCCATCTGGCGGCGGTAGCGTCCGCCAATGCGCTGATCATCAGCGACCACGCTTCCAACATCGAGCGCATGATCCAGATCATCAAGCGTGTCGACAGCGCCGAGAGCGAAGATGTGGAAGTGATCCAGCTGAAGTACGCGTGGGTCGGTGATGTGGTGAAGACGCTGGAACAGTTGACCCCGGTGGATACCGGGGGTGCCAACAAGCGGCCTGGAGCAGGTGGCGGCAGCCCCGCAGTCAAGGTGCGTGTGGTGGCAGAAGAGCGTACCAACCGCCTGATCCTGCGGGGCGAAAAATCGGCGCGCATGCGGGTGAAGGCGTTGCTGGTGGATCTGGACAAGCCGGTGGATAACGCCGGTTCCACGACGGTGATTTACCTGCGTCATGCGGAAGCTGAAAAGGTGGCGGATATTCTGCGGGGATTG
>JBMOPR010000240.1:0-2945 GCA_049323075.1 Pseudomonadota bacterium | reverse complement strand
GTACCAGAAAGAAATGGAAGGCCTGCCCGCCCCACCCTACCCCGGCCCCCGGGGCAAGGACATCTTCGAGCATGTGTCGCGCCAGGCCTGGCAGGACTGGCTGAAACACCAGACCCTGCTGATCAACGAGAAGCGCCTGAACCTGATGGACCCGGCCACCCAGACCTTCCTGCAGGGGGAGTTCGACAAGTTCATCGCCGGGGAGGAGTACGAGAAAGCAGAGGGTTACGTTCCCCCCAAGCCCTGAGACATTAAATTTGGCGGACCCGGGGGAAGGGCTATTGACGAAGGGTCGGCCAGCCTGTTTAATACGCGGCTCTTGCGACATGCCCGGATAGCTCAGTCGGTAGAGCAGGGGATTGAAAATCCCCGTGTCGGCGGTTCAATTCCGTCTCCGGGCACCATGTAAATAGAAAGGCCCTGGCAGCAATGCCGGGGCCTTTTGTTTTCTGGAACCGCACGCTGCGATTACCGCGGGTGTTAACCCCCTGCCTTCCTTCCTCGCCACATCAATCCAAACGCCACTGCCAGCGCAAGCGCAGCCAGCGAAGTAGCCGGCGGCTCATCAACATTGATGGCAGACTGGCGCACCAGAAAATGACCATAGGGATTGGGATTACTGTTGATATAGGTCTGCGAGTAGAAGTTGACCTCGCCACCGGTCAGGTTGCTGCTGTGGTCGACACCGAAGAAAACATACATGGCACCGACGGGACCATCCGGATTTTCATCGTCGAACACGGCGTCCAGCACCCTGGAAAAACTGCCACCGCCGAAATCCCATCCGTACGTGTAGTCCAGCATTGACATCAGACTGCCCGCTGCCGCCTTGTCAGCCAGCGTCACGGTGCTGCTGGACGAGGAAGTAACCGGATCAAACCCGAACGAACTGTACAGCAGCGCTTCCACTTCGGAGCGGACTGCATAGCGAAACCCGTCGAATAACCCGCCAGCGCCCAGCTGACTCACAACATCATTGTAGGAAC
This sequence comes from Pseudomonadota bacterium, assembly GCA_049323075.1. GTDB lineage: Bacteria > Pseudomonadota > Gammaproteobacteria > Pseudomonadales > Ketobacteraceae > Ch67. The sequence goes on along the minus strand of JBMOPR010000240.1, from coordinate 1,959 downwards.
GCAATGGGTACTGGATCTGGTAGGTGAGAGCCGTGTCGACATCCAGCCATTCCAGACCGGTATCCGTGTCCAGCGTAATAGAGTCGACGCCATAGGTTGAGTTCATGCTGATCAGCGTGGCCTGCGCCGGCGACGAAAAGCCGATCGCGACAAGCATGAACCAGAAAAACATTTTCAGGCCGTGCTGATTAACTGACAGCAAACCTTTTGCTGCGATCCATGCCGTGGAAGGCGCCAAATTCCAGATCTTCATTTCAAGCTCCTTTGAAAAAAATACCGGACAAAAATCACTCGCCCTGCCGGTGATTCCTGTTGATCAAAATCACATGCAACGAACACGCCCGATTCAAAATAACCTGCATTTACGCCCTGAAGAAAATGCAGCGCTCCATGCGACTTTTGAATATGTTAAAGCAGTCGACATAACGTGCCTGAAAATCCGCACCACTGAATTGACCTGCCGCACTATGTCACAAAAATTACTCTACAAATCCCTTGCAGTTTTTTTGGACATTTAGGATAGTCGGTCACGAATAGTTCTCGCATCCAGTCCAGACGCTCGCGCCGTGCGATCAATTGTTGATCGTACCCTGTGTATTTTCTGCGCGCAAAATAAGCAAGCCGGATTGGTTGGTCGTCGGGACGGAGTTGATCCAGGGAGAACGTGCGTGGACGAAATTACCGTGCAGGCGATCAACAATATGGCGGGCATACTGCAAACTTTTTTGCCGCCCGCAGTGCCCAACGTCGGCCAGAATCTGGTGGTGATTCCCACCAAAGTGAAACCTACCGGCCTGGGCGGCTACATCGGCGTGAATGAGACGCCGACCGCGCCACTGCATGGCCGCCATATCAAGGCGGTTACGGAAGTGTCCCTCGTCAGCAGCAATGGAATTGGGCCGCTGCAACAATCCACCACCAATGTCACCCGTCAGCTGCTGTCGCAGGATCGCGCCACCTTGCGCACCAACGGCATTTTCAAAATCGACCTGGATGATTTGTCAGCAATATCGCGTTCGGGCACTGGCAACAACACCACAGATTCCCGTTCGATCCGCTTTAATCTGGAATTCGAATTCATCCCCCTGCCGGTGGCACCGCAAGGTGTTATCGACACGCTGGAATACAACCTGGAACTGGCGCTGGCCAGCGGCAAGGCCGAATTTTTCGACTGGCATTTTGCCAATCTGCAGGCGGCAGGCACCAACCCGCTTACCCAATTCGATTTCCTCGACGATCCCGATCTGAATCCCGCTTCGCCTGCCGGCAACTGGGTGTTTGACGTGCCCACAGGCACACTGCAACAGACGCAGGATGTGCAGGGCGGGCCTGCCACATTGACCACCGCACGCAAGGCTGGCGCGCAGGCACTGGTCAAAGATGGCACGCAGCCTTTCACGGCGCGCAACCTGATCATCAAGGCGGATCTGCAGTCGGCGGACACGGACGGCATTGGCTTCGTATTCCGCTGGCAGGACGCCAACAACTATTACTTTTACCTGATGTCCGACCGCCACGACTATCACGTGATCGGCAAGAAGGTGGCTGGCACGTTTGAATTTCTGGAACAGGGTGGCCGCAATGAAACCATCGGCTATGCGCCGGACCAGATCATTCATTCCCAGCTGATGATCGAAGACCAGACCTTCAGGGTTTACATGAATGGTCAGCACATTCTGACCGGAACGGACGCTGCCATCACCCAGTCCGGACGCATGGGATTTCTGACTCACCGCAACAACGATGCACGGTTTTTCAACCTGAACCTGATTCGTTTCTCGACATAAAACTGCTGCATTCACAAAACGGCAAACCACAGGAGGTATGGCCAAATGGAAACCAGTTTTCCCAGTGAGATTGTAGTCCCCGGGGTGTTCGTCCGGGTACAGGCAGAAAACCTGATAACGGCGGGCGGCGTTTCCTCCGGCAACATTGGCATCGTCGGTACGGCGGCGGCCG
>JBMOPR010000239.1:0-2958 GCA_049323075.1 Pseudomonadota bacterium | reverse complement strand
TACGCATGAAATTTTTACCTTCCTGCAGCCTCGCATCCTGCCCTGGTAGAACCTATCAGGAAAAATAGAAATTTCAGCTACGCACTTGTCGTAAACAATACGACTACATTTCTGTTCTTTACAATTTTCCGTCGAAAAAAATATGCTCGACCTGCAGTAAAAAAATAACTCTTCAGGAAGAAATAACATGGATGTTTTGCCCCGCATCAGGCAACGGCTTGCCTGTCATCGTTCACTCCTGCTTGCAATTTCCCTTTTGTGCGGCCTCACGGCATGCGACAAGTATGACGTCAAGATTTATAAACCAGACAAGGTGTGGGATGGCTATACCGTTCCATCCAGTGCGCTGGGCGGCAACACGCCGGTCATCGACATGGACGGCAATCGGATCATGCGATTCAAGTGCGCAGGATTTCCTGCCAAACTGCTGCCCGACGGCTCCATGGTGTGCCACAACCTGAAAACCGGCGCACTGGAAATTCCCGAACTGCGACAGGTGGCGCCTGATGGCCAGGTGCTGTGGCGCTTTCGCGACTGGAGCCGCAACTCGGCCAAACAGCACCACGATTTCCAGTTCAGTGGCGGCAATCCGGTTGGCTATTATGTGCCAGGCATGGACATGATCGGGCCGGCGGATGGCGGCAACATGCTGGTGCTCAGTCACTACGTCAACGCCAGATCGGCGCAGGATATCCGCAAGGGCAGCCTGCTCGACGATGTGCTGTACGAAATCGATGCTGCAGGCAACATCCTGTGGCAATGGCACGCGAAGGATCACATTGACGAAATGGGGTTCAGCGAATCCGCGCTGCAGGATCTTTACATCGAACCCCTGATGCGGGACTGGCTGCATACCAACACCGCCTCGTACATCGGGCCCAACAAGTGGTATGACGAATTCAACGACCAGCGCTTCCATCCTGACAACATCATCATCGCCTCACCCCGCGCCCGCTGGATCGCCATCATCGACAAACCGACCGGAAAACTGGTGTGGCGGATGGGGCCTGACTACTCACCAGGCAATCCCGGTGCAGAATTTGGCGGCGTGAATTTCTCGCACCATGCCCACATCATTCCCAAAGGGCTTCCGGGGGAAGGTAATCTGCTGGTGTTCGATAACGGTACGTTCTCGGGATTCGGCGACCAGTATTCGCCGGGCAGACTCTATTCCCGCGTACTGGAAATCAACCCCATCGATTTTTCTGTCGTGTGGGAATATCGCGGCAACCTGTTCAGCCTCAACATGAGTTCGGCCCAACGGCTACCCAACGGAAACACGTTCATCACCGAAGGCTTGAAGGGACGCATGCTGGAAGTCACGGCGGACAAGGAGGTGGTGTGGGAGGCGCGGGGACTGCCCCTGTACCGCGCCTACCGCGTGCCGAAAGAATGGGTCAAACCGGCAACGTTACTTTCATCGCCGCAGTAGTTCGCCGGGTAGCAGACGGATCCTGCAAGAAGGTGTCATAGATGACAGCGTAATCCTGCCGGATCCGTTCTTCCGTAAGCCCGAAACGCGCAAGATCATATTCATGCCCGCTTTTGTAGCGGCGCTGCTTTTCGGCAATATGCGCGATCGTGGTTTCCAGTTCCGGCGTCGATTCCATGCCGACGAACTGCATGATTTCGCCCATCACGGTGTCGAACTCGCGCATCAGCCGGGGAAACGTGACGATATAAAGATTGCAGGCGGGAATTCTGCCGCTGGTGTAATCCGCATGAAAGCGCAGGCTCAGCGCCAGCAACGCGGCATACATGTTTTCGATATAGTGCCGGCGTTGCGCCTCTGGCAGCTTCCAGAAGCCAAACCGGCCATCGAGCACACCGGTTACCAGGCTGAGACCGGAAGGAACCGTCTCCAGCGGATCGCGCACCATATACAGGATGCGGGCATCCGGAAATCGTTGCAGAAACACGGGCAACCGCAGCGACAGTGAAAAAAGTTTGGCGACCACCCGATCCTGCTTCTCGCTCACCAGATTGCGGCGCCACATGGTGACGTACCAGTTGAAATCCCGCGGCGCGCTGCCCAGAAAGTGTGATTCAAACGCCGCCAGTGTCTCGGTTTTCGACCAGGCATAAAAAAATCCGTACAGAAACAGGCCGTCAAAATAGCGGAACAGCAGCGACGGATCGTCCGTTTCGATTTCGGTCAGATTGGTTTCGTGGGCGGCATGGGCATGGTGGCGGGCAGGGCTTATCTTTTCCAGCCAGGGCAGAAAAGGCTTTACCAGCTGCTGCAGTACCAGCGATGGATACAGCATTTTCCAGATACGCATGCCGGCACCAAAGCCATTGGCCACCAGAAAGCGGTGCAGGAACGTGGTACCACTGCGGGGATTACCGACGATGATAATGGGTTTCGCGATGGCCTTGCGGCGCAATTCCGGATAAAACAGATGGTCCAGCAGCAACCCCACTGTCACCAGCAGATTCAGCAGCAAAAAGCCGATGAAGGTTCCAATGGGTGAAACGTACTGATGGAACTGCTGGGCAACGATCCGATAAGCCTTGAACATCCTGTTGAACATGCGTCTTCTCCCTGACGTGTGATTGCTGGACTTACCACTGCACCAGAGCGAACGCGATGGACAAACCGGCCCCCGTTCCTCCGATCAGAATCCTGTCGCCACGACGCAACAGACCGCGGGCATTGGCTATGGCGAGCGTCATTGGCATGGAGGCGGCAATGCAGTTGCCATACTCGGCGACGATGTTGACAATTTTTTCGCGCGCGAAACCGAGCTTGACGAAACCCTCCATGCCAGGACCCGATGCCTGATGCAGAATAAACAGATCGACATCATCAAATGTCATGTCATTGCGCTCGAACAAGGCGCGCAGAACGCTGGAAATATGCATCAGCACCAGACGGAACACCTTCGGCCCCATCATGTTGAACAGATTGTCTTCCGGAATACTGTCGGGATGGCCCGGCGGCTTGCGGGTGCCGCA